>WQXJ01000021.1 GCA_009784895.1 Micrococcales bacterium
AGTGAATCCAGCCAATCGACTTGAACACTTCAGTGAATCCAGCCAATCGACTTGAACACTTCAGTGAATCCAGCCAATCGACTTGAACACTTCAGTGAATCCAGCCAATCGACTTGAACACTTCGTTGACTGGCAAACTGCGTTTCCCCAGGTGGCGAAAAACCACCATCATTGAAGTGTTCAAGTCGATTCGAACCCTTCAACGAAACGTTCAAGTCGATCGCCCCGGGCTCTACGGGTGCCGCTGGGCCCGCCGCCCCGGCCCGCATGCCAAACCTCGGACTCGCGGTTGAGGCGATAGTCGGGGCTGGTCAGGGTTGGTCTGGGCGGCGAGCGTGGGCTTGGACCACCAGTTCGTCGCGGTGCACGGCCGGCACGGCTCTGTCGGCCCCCAGTTCAGCTTCGATCCGGCTCATATCCCAACCAATGATGCGTTTGAACTCTTCGGCCGAATAGCCGGCCAAGCCGCGGGCCAGGACTTTGCCGTCAAGTCCAGTGATTTCGACCGGCTCACCGGTGCCGAACTCGCCTTCAACCTGTTTGACACCAACCGCCAGCAGCGACTTCTTGCCTTTGGTGATGGCCAAGGCCGCTCCATCGTCAATCACCAGGCGGCCGCGCATTTTGGCGGCGTAACCCAGCCACATCCGCCTGGCCGGCACCCGCTTGCCGGTGACCTGGAAGAAAGTGCCAACCTCAGCTCCGTCCAAGGCGGGGCCAACTTGGTCTGCAGCGGCCAACAGCACCGGAATACCTGAACTGGTGGCCATGGCGGCGGCCTGGACCTTGGTCAGCATGCCACCGGTGCCGACGTCTGAACCGCGACCGGTCACCTCGACGGACTCAAGCTCGTCGAAACTGGACACCTCCGCCAGCCGGCGCGCCCCTGGCTTTGAAGGCGGCGCGTCGTAGAGCCCATCTACATCCGTCAAAAGCACCAGACCGTCGGCTCGAACCAGGTGGGCCACCAGTGCGGCCAGCCGGTCGTTGTCGCCAAAGCGAATTTCGTCAGTGGCCACGGCATCGTTTTCATTCACGATTGGCACAATGTCGCGGTGCAGCAACTCACCAAGGACTCTAAGGGCATTGCGATAGTGGCTTCGCCTGACCACGTCCTGCGCTGTCAGCAAGACCTGTCCAACCTGCAGTCCGTGGGCGGCAAACGCCGCTGTGTAGTGGGCCATAAGTAGGCCCTGACCAACCGAGGCGGCGGCTTGGGCTTGGGCCAAAGACTTGGGCCGGCGGCTCAGGCCCATCGGCTCAAGGCCGGCGGCCTGGGCCCCGGAAGACACCAGCACCACTTCACGGTTCTGGCCAACGTGCGCCGCCACCGCGTCAACTAGACCGCCCAGGCAATCCGGATCGAAGACACCGTTGTCACAGGCCAGGGAAGACGAGCCGATTTTGACCACCAGACGCTTGGCGGCCGCTAGCTCGGCCCGGTTGCGGGGCGGGTTATGCTTCACGACTCCACACTATTCGGATCAGTCCAATGGCCTTCTAGGCGCTCGGTCCAAAGCTCATCCCGGGCCCTGGCCTTGGCGTCCATCAGCTCGTGGTACTGCTGGCGTTTTTCGCCGCGAGTCGGCCGGGTTGATTCCTCCAGCCGCCTGTCAGTCCCCCTGGGTGATCCAAGCAGTTCGGCACCGGTTGACATAGACGGCTCCCAATCGAAGATGACGCCACCTTCGAGTGGACCAATCACCACTGGTACGCCGGCCACCGCACCGACCTGGGCTAACGCCTCTTCGACCCCGGCCTTGGCCAGGCGGTCCGCCAGGTAGCCGACCGCCTCATCGTTGGCGAAATCGGTTTGCGCCACCCAGCGTTCGACCTTTTCGCCCCGCACCTGGTAGGCCGCACCGGAGCCCTGGCTGGTCCGAGCCATCCCGCTGATGCCGCCGGCGTGGACCGTGACCTTGAACTGGGGCGCGTCAACCGGTTCTGGTCGCAAGACCACCCGCCGACCCCTGGCCGCCAACTCGCCCTCGGCCAAGGCCCTTCCCTTGGCCACCGACCGGACCAAGGTAAAGGCCAGCTGGCGCAGACCCAAGTGGCTGGTCGCACTGCACACCACCACCGGCCAGCCAGTGGCCTCAAGATCGGGTTTGACCATCTCGGCCAGCTCGGCCCCGTCCGGCAAATCAGCCTTGTTCAGCGCAATCACCCGCGGCCGGCGCATCAACGGCACTGACCCACCGGCAATACCAACGTCGCCGGCGTAGGCCGCCAGCTCGGCCTCCAAGGCTTCGAAGTCACTGACCGGATCGCGGCCGGGTTCAACCGTGGCTGTGTCGATCACGTGACAGACCACAGCCGAACGTTCGATATGCCGCAAGAAGTCCAACCCCAAGCCCTTGCCTTGGGCGGCTCCCGGAACCAGGCCGGGCACATCTGCCATGGTAAAACGGGCGTCGTCAGCCGCCACCACGCCCAGATTGGGGATCAAAGTGGTGAAGGGATAATCTGCAATTTTGGGCCGGGCGGCTGACATGGCCGCCACCAACGAGCTTTTGCCGGCGCTAGGAAAGCCAACCAGGGCGACATCGGCAATGGTCTTCAGCTCCAAGACCACCTCGGCCACCTCACCGGGCACACCAAGCAAGGCGAAACCGGGGGCTTTGCGCTGCGGGCCGGCCAAGGCGGCATTGCCCAAGCCACCCACTCCGCCACGGGCGGCCACAAAACGCGAACCGGCACCTATCAGATCTGCCAGGACGCCGGTATCGGGCGATTTGACCACAGTGCCGTTAGGCACCGGCAGCACCAAATCATTTCCGGCCGCCCCGTCGCGCAGTGATCCGCCGCCGCCAGAGCCGTTACCGGCCCGTCGCACCGGCGTGTGGTGGTAGCCCAACAGCGTGTTGACTCCCGCGTCAACCTCGAAAACGACTGATCCGCCTCGACCACCATTGCCGCCGTCCGGCCCACCGAGCGGTTTGAACTTCTCGCGCCTAACTGAGGCGCAGCCGTGGCCACCTTTGCCGGCTTCTAGGTGCAGCTGGACCCGGTCGACAAACTCTGCCACAGCAATACACCTCTAAGACCTACGAGCCAGCGCCTCGGTCGGAGCCCAGGGCGCCGTTGCCAAGGACAGGGTCAGCGCTAGACCTGAACTACGTCGATGACGCGGCGCCCGCCCCGCTGGCCAAACTTGACGTTGCCGTCTGCCAGGGCAAATAGGGTGTCGTCGCGGCCGCGGCCAACACCGTTGCCGGGATGGAAATGGGTGCCGCGTTGACGGACAATGATCTGCCCGGTGCGCACGGCCTGGCCGCCGTAGAGTTTCACGCCCAGACGCTGAGCGTTCGAATCGCGTCCGTTCCTCGAAGATGAGGCGCCCTTTTTATGTGCCATGTCGCAGTCCTTTTCGTGCCCTTTGTGCTTTGCGCCTACTTGATCGAGGTGACCTTGACGCGTGTCAAGTCTTGGCGGTGGCCCTGCCTGCGCCGCTGACCGGTCTTGTTTTTGTAGGTCAGAATGTTGATCTTTTTGCCTCGCTCGTTGCCGATTATCTCGGCCGTGACCTTGACCTTGGCCAGTTCCTTGGCGCTGGATTTGACCTTGTCGCCGTCTACCCACAACACGGCTGGCAGCTCGATGACCTCGCCAGGCTTGCCCGGCTGGCGGTCCATGACCACCACGTCGCCCACCGACACCTTCTCCTGGCGGCCGGAGGCCTTTACAATCGCGTACACCACGTCGCTCGTCTCTAATCGCGGGCACTTGGAGACCGTTGGACTCAGGCTCCCAGGGCTGCCCTGCTGGCTTCAGATTCTTGGCGCGCCAAGTCTTGGCAACGCCGACCCACTAGGCTACGGCCACCTCGCAGCCAGGTCAAACTCCGGCGCGTGATGGTTAGGCAGTCTCTGCATTACCTGAGCCGTCCGAATCGCCCAGGTCTCCACCGGGCTTAGGGCCGTCATTGGCGGCGGCACCAACTGAGCGCAAGGCCTGGCGGCGAGCCAAAAAGACCGCGCCACCCACCGCTAGTAAGACCACCGCCAGCCAGACCCAGGGCACCGACCAGCCTTTGACCGTGCCGGAAGCCGCGGCCGGCTGGCCTTCAGCACCAAGGCCCACGGCCAGGCCGTTGACCGTGACCTCAGCTGAGGTTCGCACTAGCGGCAAGACCCCGCTGACCTCAGCTTGCCGCTTGACCTCGCCGCCGGGCAGGATTTCTTCAAGGTTCTGCTCCACCTGGCGGGAGGCCCAACCAAACGGCCCTGAAACTGTGACCACTTCGTTCGCCACCAGCCGAGCGTTACCGGTGTTAGCCAGCGTGTAGCTGACGGTGACCCGCCCGCCGCTGAGCGGGTTGGCCGAGGTATGCGATACCAGTCGCAGGTCAGTCAGCTTCAAACCGGGCTCTAGTTCACCAGAAACCGTGACGTAAGCCCGCAAAGCCAAGCGTCGGTCCACCCCAATAGTGGCGTCGGTGGTGGCCTCAACCAGCGATGTGACCAGACCACCGGCGTGGTCCCCCGGACGGGCCTCGGCCGGCACAGCCAAGGTGAAGTCGACCTTGGCCTCTTGTCCGGCCTCAATCCGCACCAGGCCGGAGCCGGTCGACTCGGTGCCGAAGCTGAGCCAGGCACCGACGTCTTTGGCCTGGTCCTTGGCTGGCGCCAGGTCGAATTGGCCATCGGGCGTGGTGAAAGCATCGGCACCGTAGATGCGCAGCTCGATTGGGACCAGCGACAGGTTTGTTATGACCATGGCGTCGTTGATGACGCTGCCGGGATCAGCGTTGTAGGCGAAGGTGGCTCGCCCGGCGCCCAATTGGCCTTCGGCTGGGGCCAGCGCCCAGCTGACCTCGCCTGGGTCCGGCGCCGGCGTAGCGGCCCTCATGCCCGATGCCGGCCCTGTCCTTGGCGCCGCCAACTCACCTTGGGCGGCGGCTGGCGCCATCGTCGCCACGACCAAAGCCGCGGTCAGGGCCACGCCGGCCAGTTGAACCAACCGGCCGGTCCGGCGCCGCTTAGAGGCTGGCAGGGTCCGCCCGCCGGCCGGAGCTGATTCGACCGTCACCTGGTGCCCCCAGCCGGGCGGCTAGCCGACCGCCGTAATGGTTAGCATGCCGGTGTACTGGCCGGCCGGCGTGGTGGTGGGAATCGACAGGTTCAGCAAAGCGGAAAGCTCAGCGCTACCCAGCGGGTGGCCGGCTGAGGAGTAGGCCAAAGTCCGTGGGTCTTTCAGGCCAACTCCGGGCTGGACGGTGTCACCGGCAACCGCCCCAACGGTGTTGGTGCCAATGGCCGGCACCCAGCCCAGGTATTGGGCGCCAAAACTATCGGTGCCTTTGACAAAGTCGGTCACCTGGCCGTTTAGAGTCCAGGCGGCCGCGCTGGAGCGGGTATCAGTCACGGTAATTGAGGGCAGCGGGCCGGCGGCGGTAAAGAAGGCACCGCTTTGACTGGCTGTGCCTAAGGAAACCGCCGGAGTGGAGGTGATGGTCCAGGAGAACTGGCCGGTGCCCGGATCGTCCGGATCTGGCACCTCGACGTCAATCGGGATGCCCGGTTCGAAGCTGACCGGTGTGTAGGTTTCGAAACTGGCCACATTGGCACCGCCACCGCCGTAGGTGTAGATGCCATAGTTGCCGCCGGCCACGCCGGCTGCGTCGGCCGCCTCTTTGGAAACTGACAGTGTGGCTGTGAACGAGCCGTCTGACCTGAGCTCAATGGCACCTTGGGTGGGACCACCAATAGTGGCCATGTCTGCGGCCAAAACGGCCCAGCGGACATCAGCATTGGGCCGGGTGGCGGCACCGGCGCCCTCGGTTGGTTTCCAAGTCGCGGCGTACTTGCCAAAGGTGACGTAAACGCCGCCTGATTTACCCATCAGCGGCGGCCGGGTCGAAATGGCCATGGCCGGATCAAAACCGGTGCCTTCGACTGTCACTTCGGTGGCGCCGGCCTCAGAGAAGACCGTCCGCGAGACTGTTACCGCTGGCGCGCCCCCACCGCCGGAGGCGGTCCAGCTCAGGCTCACTGGCTTGGGCTGGTGGTTGGCGGCCGAGCCGTACCAATAGGAGCTTTGACCGGTTAGCTGTTGTAGGTCAACCAGCGACTGGGGGAAGGCCCCGGTGACCGAACCACCGGGTGTGGTGACGGTGACGTCGGCGTAGCGCGGTGTCAGGGTTAGCTGGCCGGAGGCTGTCGACAGGTCAACGCCAGCGAAATCGGCCAAGGTGATTGCGCGTGGGCTGATGGGCTGCCAGGCCACGCCGCCGCTTTGGGAGGCCTCGTAACCAGAACCGGTGGCGGTCAAAGAGGCCGTACCGTCTGCCCGCACGGTTAGGGTCGGGTTGGCCGCACTCCAATAGGTCATGCCACCGTAGAAGACCACCGAGAACGAACCGGTCCAGGAGATCGTGGCTGTCCCGGCGTCCTTGTCGATGGTGCCGGTACCGCCGCTTAGGACCACCCGGTTGGCGGTGGTTGATCCGGCTGTCGTGGTGACCGGCGCACCGGTGGCGTCTTGGCATTTGGTGGCCCAGGTCGGGGTGACCCAGGTGGTTCCAGTGCCCGGTTTTTCGACCTTGACGTTGCCTTCGCTGGACTTGTAGAAACCGTCGGCTTCAGTCCAAAAACGCGACGAGCCGGCGTCGCCAGCCGTCCCGGCCATCAGGAAGTTGCAGCCGCCGGCATGCGCTCCGGCGCCAACTTGGTCGTTGATAGCCCAGGTCAGCTGGACGTCGGTGACCTGCTCGGCGGCACCAGCCACCGAGCTCATCCAGGTCACCCCGGCTAGGGCGAGGGCACCGGCTAGAGCGAGGCTCAGGGCCTTACGGGGAGATAACGAGAGCTTCAACGGTCGATTCCTTTCGGTGTGAACCTGAACCAGCCTCGCCGCCAGGCGACCAGGCCGAATCCGATGGTAACTATGAGGGTTAGGAGTGCAATTTGGGCTGCCAGGCGCTGGGCTCGGCGTTCGGCTGTGGCCGTTGGTACCAGGGCTTTGGGGCCGGCCTGGTACATAACCGACTCGGCCGAATACGGCCAAGAGTCGTCTTCGGCGGGCTCGGTGGCGCCGCCGCCAGCACCGCCGCTACCGCCTCCGCCGCCTGTGGTGGTGGAGTTGAAGGCGGTGGCGTCACCGGCGCCGCCACTGTTGGCGCCGTCGACCGGCGGCGGTTTGTTGATCGACTTATCGGCATCCCAGGAGACATAGATGGCGTCAGGTGGTTTGCGGTAGTCGTGGTTGTTGCCGGTCGAATACCAGTACTGGCTCAGGCCAGTGCCTTTCTGGAAATTGACGAAAGCCTGCGGCCAAGCGCCGGGGTGAGTCGAGGCCGCCCCCAGTTTCTGGTCCGCCACGCCGCTTAGGGCGACACCGGCGTAGCTCGGTTTGAGGACAACGCCTTTGTCTTCCAGTTTGACACCGGTGGCTTGGGCCACCACCAAAGTGGTCTCTGAGAATTGACGCCACTTAGACGGGTCGTCCCGATCCGAGCCCCAGCCACCGACGGTGGCGGTCAAAGTGGCCCCACCAGCGGAGACCTTCAACACCGGGTTGCGCAGCCAGAAGTAGACCAAACCGTCGTAGAACACCACTGTGGCTGCGCCTTGCCAGGCGATTTGGGCTTGGCCGGTTTTGGTGTCAAAGTTGCCGTTGCCTTTGACGATCCGCATTTGGTGGTCGGTGAAGGTGCCGCCCGGTTCGCCTTTGACCGCCTGGCCATCTGGTCCTAGGCAACGCTGGCCATAGGGCACCGCCGCCCCCGAGCCACCCACCATCGAAACGTTGCCACTGGTCGAGTGGTAAAGCGAGGCACCGTTCTTTTCCCAGGCGCTGGCGCTGCCGGCGTTGCCGTTGGTGCCGGGCCTGCCGGCCATGACGAAGTTGCAGTTGCCAAAGTAGGTTTTGCCCCTGACCTCACGGTTGATCGACCAAGCCAGCTCGGCGTTGGTGGCCTTGCCACCGACCGGGTCGTCAGGCCCTTGGGTCGGGCCGGGATGGGCGTCAGGTACTTCCACGGTCACGGTGATGGGGCCATGGTCTGGGTCATCGGCCGCCCAGGCCAAATCGAGGCCACCAATAGCTAGGCCTAGGGTCACACCGAGCGCTATGACGGTGCCGCCAGGCGCCCTCATGAGGGGACCTCCTGGGTGTCGTCAAGACCGGACACCCGGGTTAAGGGCGGGTATTTGGGTCGGGGCGCGGGCGGCGCTGGCCTGGCCGGCGGCAGTGTTGGCGCCGACCGCGTTTCAACCGACGTCCGCTCCGGTGCCGCCGGCGCGGTTGGCGGCTCGGGATTTGCCGCGAGGGCCGGTGGGGCCACTTTGGCCTTGGATTTGGCCGGTTTTCGGGCCGATGCCGGTGGCCCAGTCCCGCTGCGGCCAGTTTGTTGGCGTTTGCGTTCAGCCCTGGCCTTTGACCGCCTCACCCCGGCGGCAACCAGCATGAACACCACCATCACGACCAGAGCACCGGCCGCCGCCACAATCGCTGTCTCAAGTGGAGTTAGTCCCTCAGCCTGGGCGGCCTCGGCCTCGGCCTTTTTGGCGGCCTCTTCGGCGCTGACCAAAGCCGGGTCACGTCTGACCGTGACCTCGGCTTCTGGTTTGGCCCCGGAGGAGGCTCCCTCCAACCTCAGCACATGGCTGCCCACGCGCAGATCAGGATCAAGCGGCACCGTGCCAGCGACTTCGCCGTAGCGTCCGGCTGTCAACGGTCCTACCGTCACTAAACCGTCGTCGAAAACGGCTATGACCTGCTCGCCGGGCAAGAAGCCCCGGGCGGTGAAGCCAAGGGCGTGGCCGGCCACCGCCGTAGTTGGGTCGACGCCCAAGGTGACCTCGACCGGTGGTGCCGCGCTGGCCTCGGGCGCCTGGCTGGCCCCAGGCGAAGCTGTGCCACCGGTCCCACCGCTGGTCTCACCACCGCCAAAGGAAACTGGAGTGAAGGTTTCGTTAGCCGCGTTGACCACCGCGTGGGCGCCTATTGTGATGATGCCGCATTGGCTGGTGCGGCAATCGACCGTGACGTTTTGGCCGGAGGAGTTGACCGTTTGGAAGGTCGGTCCCGGTACCACCAGTGTGGTTGACCAGGTGCCATTGGCGTTGAGCAGACCACCGTTGGCCGTGTCCCCGGTGGTCGAACCGGGAAAGGCGACGAATTTCTCATAGCCGGCGTTGTCCTTGGCTTGGGAGTCAGGCACATAGAGGTAGTCCTTGCCGCTGACCCCGCCCATCGACGGCCGCCACGACCCGGTGACTGTGCCAAACATGACGTAAATGCCGCCAAAGCCGTTTTGGATCGACTGGAAACCACTGCCCGATAGCTGCAAGGTGGTTGGCCCGTCGAGCGCAGCCTGCGCCTTTCCATCAACTCCGGACACGGCCACGCCGGCGGCGGCATGGGCCGGCGGGGCGGCCAGCACAGCCAAGGGCAGGGCGGCAAGTGCGGCCACGGCCGCCCAAATCCGGATCAGCTTTGGTCTCATACCGTCCCCCGCCTAGGCACAACCATGCGGACGCCGGTTTGAGGGTGGTCGAGCACATCAACTTTGTGTTGATAAACATTGGACAGCGATTCGGCCGTCAAGACTTGTTCGGCCGTACCGCAACCGGCCAGTTTGCCCCGGTCAAGTAACACCACTTGGTCGGCCCAGGCCGCCGCCAGCGAAAGGTCATGGACCACCGCTGCCACCGCTCCACCACCGGCGGCCTCCCCGCGGGCCAAAGCCATAACCATTTCCTGGTGCCTAATATCGAGGGCCGCGGTCGGCTCGTCCAGCAGCAAAACCCGACCCCGTTGGACCAAGGTACGGCCAAAGGCCACACGCGCCTTTTCCCCACCAGACAGAGTTGGAAAACGTCGCTCTGCCAGGGATGAGGTGTCTGTACGCGCCATTGCCAAGGCCACTTCGGCATCGTCCATCTCTGCTTGGTCGGTCCCATGCCACGGTGCCCGGCCCATCCGCACAATGTCAAGCACCGTGAAGGGGAAAGCCACAACGTTTTCCTGGGCCATAACCGCACGCAGGCGGGCCAGTTTCGTGACGGAATACTCGCCTATGGGCCGGCCGTCGTAGGTAACTTGCCCTCCGCTGGGCGTCAGGTCGCCGGCCAGCAGGCTCAGCAGGGTCGACTTGCCAGCACCGTTGGGGCCAACCACCACTGTCACTTGGCCTGGTTTGATCTCCAGGTCAACACCATCAAGCACAGTGAAGTTGTCCACCCGGTAGGTCACCGCCTGGGTGGCCAGGACGCCGTTCATGCCCAACCCCCTGCCCTGCGGCGGGTGCGGCGCAGCAGCCAGAAGAAAAACGGTCCGCCTACTAGCGCGGTCAGCATGCCAATGGGCAGTTCAGCGTAGGCCATAGCGGTGCGGGCAATCAGATCAGCGGCCATCAACATAACGGCTCCGCCCAAGGCCGAGGCTGGGATAAGCCAACGGTGGCCTGGTCCGGTGACCAGGCGAACCAGATGCGGCACCACCAGGCCAACGAAGGCGATAACACCACAAAAGGCCACGGCTGCCCCTGTCAGCACGCCAACTAGGACAATGCCACCGAGCCGCAGGCGTTCCACATCCACGCCCAGGTGCCGAGCGTCTTTCTCGCCTAAAGCCAAAAGGTCGAGGCGGCGGGCCATCAGCCAGGCGCCGGCCACGCCCACTAAGACCAACGGTGTGACCAGAGCCAGGTAAACGCCACGGGTGCCATTAAGGGAGCCAAGTTGCCAAAAGACGATCTCCTCACCACCGCGCCGGTCCGCCATGAAGGTGGAAAAGGCGATCAGGGCGCCGGCCACGGCGTTGACGGCCACGCCCATTAGCACCAGTGTGACAACCTCGGTTTTCCCACCGGACCGGGACAGGGTGTAGAGCAGGAAAGTGGCGCCCAAGGCTCCGGCAATGGCGGATATGGCCACCGCCCAGGGACCCAGCGAGCCGGCCCCAAAAGCGATAGCCGCGCAGGCCACTGCGGCCGCACCGGAAGACACGCCAACCACTCCTGGCTCAGCCAGGGGGTTGGTGAAAACCCCTTGCATCAGGGCACCAGCGGTGGCCAGAGCCATTCCGGCCAGGGCGGCCAAGGCCAGCCTGGGCCAGCGAATGGTCCATAGCACCGCGTCAATTGTGGCGGCCCCAGGATCATCGCTGGCCGCAGCTGATGCGCCGCCAAAGTGATGAACCAGCGAGGTCCAAAGCTGTCCTGGCGTCACCCGGATCTGCCCCAAGGCAGCCGAGGCCACGGCCAGCACCAGAACGACAATGCCCAGGCCAACCACTAGGCCAACGGCCTGGCGCCGGCCTTGAGCCAGGCGGGCCAGTTGCTCGGGCGCCAGGGCTGGCAGGGCGGTCTCGGTCATGGCTTCGGGTCGGGGGTGTAAATGGCAGCCGCCATGGCCAACAAGACCTCATTGGTGGAGGGGCCAAAAGCCAGGATTTGGGTGTCATCCATGTCGACAACCCGCCGGCGCTGGCCAGCCGGTGTGGCGGCGATGGCCGGTAGGCGCTCGAGTAGGCCGTCGACCCCGCCCACCGAATCCAGTCCGTTGGTCATCATCAAGATAAGGTCTGGGTTCATTGCCACCAGGCCCTCGTCGGTGACCGGACGCATGCCGTCCCAGCCAACCTCACCGGCCACGTCAATTCCGCCAACCGCTTCGATCAATGAGTCCGTGCCGGAATCCTTGCCGAAGACGTAGTAGATGCCAGCCTCGCCGCGGACGTACAAGAAAATGATGCGCAACCGCATGGCCGCGTCCTCAGGCACAGCCTTGGCGATAGTGGCCTTGGCCTGGTCGACCGCCTCGGCTGAGCGCTTTGCCAGGGCTTCGCCCTGTTCAGGCAGGCCTAGTGACCCGGCTATCTCTTTGATCAGGTCGCTCATCGATTCGAGCGAACGCTCAGAACTAACCAACACCACTGCGATGCCTGCCTCGCGCATTTGCTCAATCACAGCGAAGGGGCCTAGCGAGGTGTCGGTGATGATGACAGTTGGGGCTAGCTCCAAAATGGCCTCAGCCGAAAGGCTATTGCCGTTTTGGGTCACCCTTGGTTTGTCTTTGATACCGGGAAAGTCAGAGGAAGTGTCGCGGCCCACGACGTTATCGCCTAAGCCCAAGCCATAGACGATCTGGCTAGTGGTGCCGTAAATGTCCAGCGCCAGGATTCGGCTAACGTCGTTGACGGTGACTTCGTCCCCGCCTGAATCAGTCACAGTCACCGGCAACTTTGGTGTCGGTGCCTGGCTGACCGGCACAATTTCGCCCAGGTTCAAATTGGCCGTCGAGGGGCCTTCATAATCCTTCGGGTTGGTCATGGCCTGGTTCGGATCAAATACCACCGAGCCGGTTGCCTCAACCTCTTTAGGGCTGGCGCAACCGGACAACAGCAGACCGCCCAGAGCCACTAATGCCAACGTCTTGACCAGTGGTGATGGGGCAGGTCGGTGGGGGCGAGGGGAGAACACGGCCAAGGTCGGGGGTGGGACCACTCGATGACCTTTCACCGTCAGGCGGCCGAGCCGCGAATTGCTTGGGCCAACCCGCCAGGCATTGTCCAACCGGGAGATGAATCAAGGCTGCGGCGCAATTGACAAGGCCCAATACTGCCCCAGGGGGCCGTTCCAGGCAAGCAACCGACCTTGCCCGTGAAGGCATCGACACAAAACATGCACATGACGGGCGCTTTTGTGCCTTCTGAATTGGTGGATATCACCAATCACTTTCTTGGCCAAACTGGGCCAATTCCGGCGCGGGCTAGGTCGGCGACTGGCGCCTGTTTTGGCGAATCGCTTAGCTAGTCTCGCGCGAGTGAGCTGCTGCCGCCGCGATCGAAGCCAAGGTGGCTTTGACCTCCTCAGTCGCCTGAGGCACGGTGCCGCTATCGGCGGTTTTGGCGGCCGCCTTTTGGCGCTTGCCACCGCGTTTCTTTCGCTTGGCCGCCCCACCGCTGTCGCCACCTTTGCCCTTGGTCAACGGCGTGGAGTTGATCTGCACGCCACGGCCGTTACAGCAGTCACAGGGCTCTGAAAAAACGTCCAGCAGCCCCTGACCAACCCGTTTGCGCGTCATTTGCACCAGGCCCAGAGAGGTGACCTCGGCCACCTGGTGGCGCGTCCTATCACGCGACAAAGCCTCAACCAGGCGCCGTAACACCAGGTCACGGTTGGATTCGAGGACCATGTCAACAAAGTCGACCACGATAATTCCGCCAATATCCCGCAATCGCAGCTGCCGCACTATCTCCTCGGCGGCTTCGAGGTTGTTGCGCGTCACAGTTTCTTCAAGCGTGCCACCAGTGCCGGTGAACTTTCCGGTGTTGACATCGATGACCGACATAGCCTCGGTGTCATCAATTACCAGCGAGCCACCGGAGGGCAGCCAGACTTTGCGGTCGAGGCCTTTGGCCAGCTGCTCGTCAATCCGGTGTTCAGCGAATAGGTCACCTTCTTTCGTCCACAGGCTGACCCGTTGACGCAGTTCTGGCGCCACTTCTTCGATGTAGCCGGTGATCTCTGCGAAAACCTTTTCGCCGCTGACGGTCATATCTTCGAAATCGTCGTTGAAAACGTCTCGCACTACCCGGATGGCCAGATCCGGCTCGCCCCTGAGCAAAGCCGGGGCGCTAGCGGACTTGGTCTTGGCTTTGGCGTTGATCTTGTCCCAGGCCGCGGTTAGGCGTGCCATATCGGCTTTGAGGTCATCCTCGGAGGCTCCTTCGGCCGCCGTGCGCACAATCACGCCGCTGTCCGGCGGCACAATGTCCTTCAGGATCTGTTTCAGCCGAGCCCGCTCGCCGGCCGCCAACCGCCGCGAAATGCCGGTCATGCCGCCGCCAGGCACAAACACCAAATAGCGTCCCGGCAACGTGATTTGCGAGGTCAGCCGGGCCCCTTTGTGACCAATCGGGTCTTTGGTGACTTGCACCATGACCACGTCACCGGACTTTAGGGCCTGTTCGATCCGCTTTGGCTGACCTTCGAGGCCGGCCGCGTCCCAATTGACTTCCCCGGCGTAAAGCACGGCGTTGCGACCTTTGCCAATGTCAACAAAGGCTGCCTCCATTGAGGCCAGCACAGTTTGAACCCGGCCCACATAGACGTTTCCGGCAATAGTCGAACCGGATTGCCCGGTGACGTAGTGTTCCACCAAGACACCGTCTTCCATCACCGCAATCTGAATCCGGCCGTCGAGCTGACGCACCATCATGCGACGAGCCACGGCTTCGCGTCGAGCTAAGAACTCCGCCTCGGTGATGATGGTCCGCCGCCGCCCGGTCAGCCGGTCCTCTTTGCGCCGCATCCGTTTGGCCGCCAAGCGGGTTGAGCCTTCTAGTGCCGTTACCTTGTCGCTGTCGCCATCTTCGCCGCCGGTCCGGCGCCGCCGGCGCCGCCGCCTGGTGCCAGATTCGTCCTCTAGACCGTCATCCGGCGTGTCAGCGCCTGGGGCTGAGGCGGCCGCTTCGCTGGCTTTTGGTTCGGCTTTGCCGCTGGTTTTGGCCGGGTCTTTCTTTTTCTTGGCCGTTTCTTTTTTGGCTTGGCCGGGGCCGTGGCCCTTCGAGCCGCTGGTTTTGGCCTGGTCCTGGCCGGCCGGCGTTTCGCCTTCGCCGGATTCCTGGGCTTGGCCCTCGCTCCGTTTGCGACCCCCGCGCGAGCCCCGCCGGCGCCGGGAGCCATGAGCATCGTCGCCGTCTTCGGCGGCGGGGGTGTCCTTGGGCGCCTCGTCGGCTGGCGGCCGTTTGGGCAGCACCTGGGTTTGCGGGGCTTGGAACAACACCGTCATTGGCCCGGCCTCGGCCTCACTGTCCGATGCCGTCACCTGGTTTGGCTCAGTTGGGCTGGCCTGGTCTGTGGCAGGCTCGGCGCCGGCTTTGGCCCGGGTTGTGGTCTTGGCTTTGGCCGTGGTCTCAGTCGTGGTCTTGGCCTTGTTTGCGGTCTTTGCCCTGGCCTTGGCTGCAGTAGTAGCGCCGGCCTTGGGTTCGGCCCTGGCTGCGGCTTCGGTGGTTGCCTCGGCCTCGGTTTGGGGCTCGGCCTCAGTGGCGGGGGTTGGCTCGGACTTGGCCTTAGCCTTGGCCGTTGGTTTTGTCGCGGTTTTGGACTTGGCGCTGGTTTTGGTGGTGGATTTGGTCGAAGTCTTGGCCACTGTTTTCGGTTTTGTCTCGGCCACCTCGCTGCTCGCGGTCGCTGCCGCAGCTGCATCTGGGCTGGTCGGAACGTCGACAGCCGGGGCTGGGCCGACTGTCCCGGCCTTGGCTGTGGCGCGGCGGGGTCGTTTGGGAGGGGTCTGTTCGTCTCCAGGCACTGGTGTCTGGTCGTCTGCCATTATTACTCCAGGCCGGCCGGCGCCCCACACCTGGCCGCCAGCTTTGGCCGTTTTTCGCCAGCCCTTGGGCCGGCGCTAAGTCTGATGGAGCCTGTTGGTCAACAGGTTCCCCGTGCCTGCGCGGCGCACTGAGGCGTCCACCGCCATAGACGCGGTCGGAACCCGGTTTGCCACCAGGTTCCCATTTCACGCCATTGCCGCACTACGAACGGGAGAGCGGATCCTGCAAGGACCCTGCGTTCCCCCGGAGCAATCCCTGGGCTAACCGCGAGAACCTAGGAGGTGCGTTCGCGGCCAAACCGGCTGCTTCGGCGAGTGCTGTAACAACGTCATCGGGCCGCACGGCTGGTGTGGTGTGCCGCACAGTCACATCCAGTATTCCACATTGATCGAATTGGCTCCTAAGGTGCCCCGGCGCGCCCAAGTGGCTGTCACCGCCGGCCCGCTCGCCGCCGTCATCGGCCAACCTCAGTGACACTATGGCGCCGCGCACCTCCCGGCTAACAACCGGCCTGTCGTGGTTTTGGCTAGCTGGGCGACCTGGTCCCCCACCGGCCAGAGGCGAGGCCGGGCGCACAACTAGGCACTCCTCTAGCGCCATCAGCTTGGCCGTGGCATCGGCCAGCTGGGTCTGGTCGAGGCCGGGAAGGTAGACCCGCCAGAGCGAAGCCTCTAGCCGCTCGGCCAGATCGCGACCCGGCCAGCTAACCGCCCGGAAAACGGACAGTCCCTCCGGTGCGGCCTGATTCATGGCCGCGGTGATCTGGTCGAGCGAACCGGGCGCGGCCAACCGCATCAGCAGGTATTCGGCTTGGCTCTCAGCTCCAGTTGGGGCCGGAGTCAGGTAGCTCAACCGGGGGTGGGGCGTGAATCCGGCCGAATAGGCGATTGGCACCGACGCCCGGCGGACCAGTCGTTCGAAAACCCGCTGCATCACCCTAGGCGAGGCCCAGCGCAGCCGCCCGGTTTTGCCGTAGTGCAGGGCCACTTTGACCGGGCCGGGACCCCGCTGCGCCATTTCAACCTGGCCTACCGGGCTCATCGGTCCGCTCCGGCCAACTGGTTTTCGGTGCCGAGCGTAGTGCATACCCCGCAGTCGTAGCAGGTCGACCAGCGGCAGTCTTCTACGCCTTGGCCCTGGTGGGCCACAACCCATTCATCCCAGAGCCATTCGCGGTCTAAGCCTGTGTCGAGGTGGTCCCAGGGCAATACCTCGTCCCAGTCCCGCTGGCGGGTGGTGTACCAGTCGAGCGACAGTCCCTGCGGTTCGAGCACGTCTTTGGCCGCCGCTTGCCAAAGGTCCATATCCAAATGCTCGCGCCAAGCATCAAATCTGGCGCCGAGGCGCCAAGCCCGTTCGATGACCGCCCCGACCCGTCTATCGCCCCTGGCCAACAAGCCTTCTAAGCTGGCTGGCCGCGGCGCTCCCCAGCGCACTTTGATTGACTTGGCGGTCGAGCGGTTGGCTGCCACGGCCTGACGCAGGGCTTTGAGCCGCCGTTCGACCTCTGGGACGGGGCATTGGCTGGCCCATTGGAACGGAGTGTGAGGCTTGGGTACAAACGGCCCTATAGATACTGTGCAATTGATGTCGCGGCGGCCGGTGACTTGGCGGCCGGTTTGGATAACGCTTGCGGCCAGCTGGGCGATCTGGACTACATCAGCCTCCTCTTCGGTCGGCAAACCGCACATGAAATAGAGCTTGACCGAGCGCCAACCCTGCTCAAAGGCGGTTCTGACCGTGGCCATCAGGTCTTCCTCGGTCACTTGCTTGTTGATCACCTGTCGCATCCGCTCCGATCCGCCTTCCGGTGCGAAGGTCAAGCCGGAACGCCGCCCGCCGCGGTGCAATTCCTGGGCCAAACTCAAGTTGAAGGCGTCAACCCTGGTGGACGGCAGCGACAGGCCGGTTTGGCTGCCTTGGTATTCGTCCGCCATGGACCGGGCGATTTGGGCGATTTGCGAATGGTCGGCGCTTGACAGCGACAGTAGCGAAACCTCGTCGTAGCCGGTGGCCGCCAACGCCCGGCGCGCCTGTGAGGCCACCGCCTGGCAACTACGCTCACGCACCGGCCGGGTGATCATGCCGGCCTGGCAAAAACGGCAACCTCTGGTGCAGCCGCGGAAGATCTCTACGCTGACCCGCTCATGCACGGCCTCGGCTAGGGGCACCAGTGGCGCCTTGGGGTAGGGCCAATTATCGAGCAACTCGACCGTCTGCTTGGCCGGGCGGCTGGGCAACTGAGGGTCTACCGGGGTGACGGAGGCGATCTGGCCGCAGCCGGCATCGTACTTGACCTGGTAGAAGGCCGGCACGTAGACCAAACCGGCGATGGCCAGTTGGCGCAGCAGGCCCTGGCGCCCGCCTGGCCGGCCGGTCTGTTTCCAATGCCCAACCGTTTGGGAAATGGCGCCGACCACCTGCTCGCCGTCACCCAAAACCGCACCATCGATGAAGCTGGCCAGGGGTTCTGGGTTGGTGGCGCAGTGCCCGCCCACTATCACCAGGGGGTCAGTGTCACGGCGTTGGCGGGCCAGCAGTGGCAGCCCGGCCAGGTCGAGCATTGTCAGAAGGTTGGTGTACCCCAGTTCGGTGCTGAGCGACACGCCGAGAATGTCGAAACTGGCCACTGGCCTGTGGCTGTCTACGGTGAATAAGGGCAGGTCATGGCGGCGCATAGCCGTTTCCATGTCTTTGCGCGGGGTGTAGGCGCGCTCCGCCAGGACGTCAGTACGCTCGTTTAGAACCTCATAGAGAATGGCCAAGCCTTGGTTGGGCAGGCCAACCTCGTAGGTATCAGGAAAGGCCAGGCACCACCTAATTGTTGGGCCATCCCCTAGATTCCAGGGTTTGACCTGTGAGTTCACCTCGCCGCCAAGGTAGGCCACCGGGCCTTGGACTCGGTCCAGCAAGGCCTCGAGTTGACGGTAGCAACTGGCCGGCTCGGCCTCAGGCTGCGGACCCGGCTTCGCCCCGTCAATCGCGGCGGATTTGTCAACCATCACTGGGTATTCCTACTTTTTCTCCCGGCCATATTCCCGTGTTTTGTGAATGATCTGTGAGAAGCTGTGAAGGATTTGGGACTTTCGTCCTGGACTGGCGAGGAGCCTCACCATAGCGTGTCACAAGAGCTTGGGGCCCTGCGCCCCTCTGCTTTGTGCCCGCGAGGGCACTTTTTCCAATACCGTACCGACCCCTCACCGCGGAGGTGCACGTGCAAGCGCTTGATCTCGCCCGATGGCAGTTTGGCATAACCACTGTGTACCACTTCATCTTCGTGCCGTTGACCATCGGTCTGACGCCCCTGGTGGCGATCATGCAGACTGCCTGGTACCGGACCGGCAAAGACGAGTGGTACCGCCTGACCAGGTTCTTCAGCAAGTTGTTGCTGATCAACTTTGCGTTGGGAATTGTCACCGGCATAGTCCAAGAATTCCAGTTCGGCATGAACTGGTCGGAGTACTCCCGTGTCGCGGGAGATATCTTCGGAGCGCCGCTAGCCATGGAAGCGCTGGCAGCGTTCTTTATCGAATCCACCTTCCTGGGGATTTGGATCTTCGGCTGGGGCCGCCTCTCTCGTGGCGTCCACCTGCTGTCGATTTGGCTGGTGGCCATTGCGACCAACCTCTCAGCCTTCTTCATCCTGGCCGCAAACTCCTTCATGCAGTACCCAGTGGGGGCGCAGTTCGACGCCGCCGCACAGCGGGCGCATCTGGATTCCTTAACTGATGTCTTGTTCTCCAAGTTGTCAATGTCCACCTTGTGGCACACCATCTCGACGGCCTTCTTGGTGTCCGGCACCTTCGTCGCCGGCGTCGCCGTGTGGTGGGTTGTCAAGTCAGTGCGGGCCGGCAAAGAAGAGCAGGCCAAGGTCTACCGCAAGGCCGGCGCCTTTGGCTGCTGGGTCATCGTTGTGGCTGGCTTGTCGATTGGCCTCTCGGGCCACCATCAGGCTCAGATCATGGTCGAAGTCCAACCAACCAAGATGGCAGCGGCAGAGATGCTTTGCGTCACCCCAGAAAACGAGGGCGTCGGTTTCACCGTAGCGGCCTTTGGGGCCTGCAAGTTCGATGAGAACACAGGCCAATTCATTGATGAGGGTGTGACTCGGATCATTGAGATCCCCAAGATGCTGTCCATACTGGCTCACGGGACCCCGCTCAAGCCCCTCGATGGGGGTGATCAGCCGGTGATGGGTGCCGACAAGGCCGCCGCGGCTTTGGATGCCGCCTACGCCGAGGCCGGTGCCACTGTCGAGGCGAACCCCTCGAAGTTCATTCCCAACCAGATGGCAATTTTCTGGACATTCCGCCTGATGATCGCGTTCGCGCTGTTCAGCGGCGTCCTGGCCGTCATTGGCCTGCTGGCGCTACGCGGCGGACGAGTCTCCGGTTCTTCAGGCCTGAAGGCTTGGGCGGCGTTGTCGCTGCCAATGCCCTTCATCGGGGCTGCCATGGGCTGGATCTTCACCGAGATTGGCCGCCAACCGTTCATCGTCTACCCGCGCTGGGACGTCTTGCCTGAGGCAGGCGGGTGGCCGGCGCCAGATGTCGGCCTGTCGCTCCAAACCGGTATGGCCAACTCGCCGGTGGTGACCGGTGGCACCGTGGCCTTGTCCATGACCGTTTACACACTGCTTTATCTGACCCTGGCCGTGGCCTGGTTCTACCTGATGAAGCGGTATGTAGCGAAGGGTGCGCCCTTCGAAGAGGCCGTCATCGAAGAGAAGTCAGACTTGGATGATTCCAAGCCTCTGACCTTCTCCTACTGAGGCGAGGTGAAGGAGTAACAATGTTTATTGAGACATTCGCCGGGGCTGCTGTAGTGGCAGAACCCCTCGACACCGGCACTGCTGCCGGCGCCTTGATCAGACTGCTTCACGGTCTAACCGCATCCCCAACCACACTGCAATTGCTGTGGTTCGGCCTAATCGCCGTGCTTTGGATCGGCTACCTGGTGCTCGAAGGCTTCGACTTTGGTGTGGGCATGTTGCTGCCCATTCTGGGTAAGAAGAACAACGAACGCCGGGCCATGCTGTCATCGATTGGTCCGTTCTGGGATGGCAACGAGGTTTGGCTGCTAACCGCTGGTGGCGCCACCTTTGCCGCCTTCCCGGAGTGGTACGCCACGCTGTTTAGTGCGGCCTATCTACCCCTGTTCTTGATCCTTATGGGTCTGATTGTGCGCGCGGTGGCCATGGAGTACCGCGGCAAGATCAACAGCCCAGGCTGGCGCAAGCTGTGGGATGGCTGCATCATCTTCGGTTCGTATTTGCCCACCTTCCTGTGGGGCGTGGCCTTCACCATCCTGGTGGTTGGTGTTAAGGCTGCCGTCAATCCGGCCCAGCTTGGCCCAACCAAGATTCTCTATGACGGAACCTTCTGGGATCTGGTCTTCACCGGTAACGGCCTAGCCCTGCTGGGTGGCGTTTGCTTGGTAGCCCAGTTCTTGACGCACGGTGCTCTTTTCACCGCGCTGAAGACCGAGGGCGACCTCAGGGCCCGGGCGGAGAAGCTGGCCCCCAAGTTGGCCATTGTCGGCACTGTGCTGGCGGCCGCCTGGGGTCTGTGGCTAGTCACCATGTACACCAACAACAAGGCCTTCACATGGATCGTATTCATTGTGGCTGCCGTGGCGCTGGTGCTGGTTATCCTGACCTCGATGGCCAAGAAGTTCGGTCTGTCGTTCACCTTCATGACCGTGGCCTTGGCCTCGGTGGTGGTGTTCATCTTTGGCGGCTTGTTCCCCAATGTGATCAACGCTCAAAAGGTGACCATTAGGGGCGGCGACCTGCTGACTGATCCGGTTCTAGCTGCGGTTATTTATCCGCCGCTGCTGGAAAACGTTGACGGAGATACCGCCCAGGCCATTGCCGATGGTCTTGGCGTTGGTGTTGAGGACGTGGTTGCAGTGGTCCAAGGTGGCGGCGCCAAACTGGACGGCTGGTCGGAAGACGACATTGGCAAGCTGATCGGAGACGATGGCAACCTGTTGGGCGATGGCGCTGACATCACCAAGTTGATTACCAACAACCTGAGCTCACTTGACGCCGTGATTGGCAACGCCAACGTGGTACTGGGTGAAGGCGGCTTGGGCGTCGAGGGCTTCCTCGGCCAGCTCGAGCTGGCGCCCGATGACGCCAAGGCCAAGTACGACGGCCTTGACGGTGCCGAGCACACGGGCTTTGCCCCGATCGACGGCACCATTACCGGCCTGCCGATCGCAGCATCGTCTTCAACGCCAACCACGTTGAAGCTGATGACGATCGTGGCCTGCATCATGACACCGATCGTGTTGCTCTACCAGGCCTGGTCGATCATCACCTTCAAGCGGCGTGTCAACCCCGAGCGGATCCCTGAGGATACCGGTCTGGAACCCGCCAAGAAGTAAACCGAATAGACCCTTTCAGAAGAGACCCGGTGGCCTTGGCCACCGGGTCTCTTCGTTAACGCTCCGGCATCGGCCCAACACAAACCCGCGAGTCCGAGCTTTGTCACCATCCCCACTTCAGCGAGTCCGAGCTTTGTCGCCACCCTCTACTCACCGAGTCCGAGCTTTGTCACCACCCTCTACTCACCGAGTCCGAGCTTTGTCACCACCCTCTTTTCAGCGAGTCCGAGGCATCGCAGCAGGCACCAACACGCGAGTTGGAGCTTTGGCAAGGGACGGCCGGGCTCCGGCAGCGCGCGCCCCGCCTGGCCACCCCTCAGAACGCGAGTCCGAGGTCTCGCAGCAAGCGGCAGGGCTAGGGCGAAAAGTTGGGCCTGACTTGAGGCGAACCTACAGCCTCTAGGCAAACGCCGGCTCAACCACAACAACCAAGTCTTCTACCAACTCGAAGTCCTTTGAGTTCAAAGTGGCCAGACTCGCACCCAGCGAATAGGCCTGGCCAGCCAGCATGATGTCCTTGGCACGGGCGTGGGCCCGGCGCCGTTGCCACACCACCGCTGCCAGTTCGGCATAACCCTGGGCGGCCAAGCGGTCAAACGGCAGCCACTCAAGGCCAATTGCGTCCAGGCCGGCCAAGATGCTTTGCCGTCTGTGGCGTTCGGTCTGGGTTTTTGCCACCCTAACGCCCATGGCCAGTTCGCCGTAGCTGATGGCGCTGAAGCAGACTTGATCGTCCAGCGGCTCGAGCCGGTGGTATTCAATCAGCACAGACGTGTCCAGCAGAATCATCAATTCTCCCAGGGGTCCGTCAACCGGTCGCCCTGGCGCATGGAGGCAAGCTCTGCCGCATAGCCAGAACCTGGCGCGGCAGCACCCTGAAGACGCCTTGAGACCTCGAGTCCGTGCAAGTACCTGGCGCGCGGCAGCGGCCGGTCGAGCGGACCAAGCAACGCCGCTTCACGGCCTTGAACCGTCACCGTTACGGTCTCGCCAGCCTCGACCCGACGAATGATGGCAGAGGGGTTCTGTTTGAGTTCCCTGATTCCCACTGAGCGCATGGCGCTAGCATAACCGCTCCGTAGCACATGTTCTACCCTGGGTCCGCAGCCGCGCAATTCGCAACCTGCCCGATGCCGGAAACCCGGCATCGGCGTCCGGACGCGCCTTGCCTTCCGCCCGGCCTGGCCACCCCTCAGTACGCGAGTCCGAGGCAATGCAGTAAGCACCAACACGCGAGTTAGAGCTTTGGCATGGGACGGCCGGGCTCCGGCAGCCCGGCCTCATAGCCCGCCAAACCGCGAGTCCGAGGAATCGCGGCAAGCACCAACACGCGAGTCCGAGGTTTGGCAGCGCCCGGCCTGGCGGCGATGACGGCAAACGACAGGTAGGCTCTTGGCCGATGAAACCGCTGGATCCGCGCCTCGTTCGGCACGCCAAGGCGGCCAGGGGCTACATCATCCTGGCTGCCTCGCTTGGCGTCATCCTCTCGGGCCTGGTTGTGGCTCAAGCCATCATTGTGGCCCGGGTCGTTGGCACGCTGGCCAGCGGCGGCCAGGTATCGGCGACCGAGTGGCGCGCCTCGCTGATCGGTATTGGGCTGACCACCGCCGGACGGGCTGTGACGGCCTGGCTGCGGGAGCGCTACGCCCACCGCGCCGCCAGCCACACCATTGCCGAGCTACGGCTAGCGGTGATTCGCCACATCGTCGCTCTGGGACCGCGTTGGGCCCAAGAGGACGGGCGGGCTCGCGCCACCCAGCTGGTAACCCGCGGCCTGGACGCACTCGACGCCTACTTTGCCCGCTACCTGCCCCAGTTGTTGATGGTCGTTACCGTCACGCCGATCCTGCTGATCACGACTGGTTTCTTGGACTGGATCAGCTCCTTGATCCTATTTGTCACCATCCCATTGATCCCATTGTTCATGTGGCTGATTGGCCGTGTCACCGAGGAGTTCTCGGCCCGGAGGCTCAAGGCCATGACCAGGCTTGGCGCCCAGGTGCTTGACCTGATTTCTGGCTTGCCCACGATGAAGGCGTTTGGACGTGAGAAAGGCCCGGCCGGCCGGGTCAGAGAACTATCTAACGCCCACGCCAAAGCCACCTTCGGCACGGTTCGCGTCGCTTTTCTATCCGGCGCCGCCCTGGAGCTAATCGCCACCTTGTCCGTGGCCCTGGTGGCCGTTTCGGTTGGCCTGCGCCTGGACGCGGGCAGGATGTCGCTGGTGCCGGCCCTGGCCGTGATCATGGTGGCGCCCGAAGTCCTTTTGCCCCTACGCAACGTCGGGGCTCACTATCACGCCTCGACCAACGGGGTGGCCGCCTCCAGCCAGGTCTTTGACATTTTGTCGATCCCGTTGCCATCCAGTGGCGACCTGCCGGCGCCGGATCTGGCTAAGTCCACCATCCGCCTGGACGGTCTTAGCGCCAAGGCTCCCGGCCGGGCTTGGACGGCTCCGGCCGATTTGTCCGGCAAAGTGCCGCCGGGCCAAATCACCGCCCTGACCGGGCCCAATGGTGCAGGCAAATCCACCACCGTCAACCTCATTTTGGGTCTGGTTCAACCCAGCGCCGGCCGAGTGGTAATTGAGAGCCCCGACGGCAGCCAGGTCGACTTGGCCCAGGTCGACCTGACTAGCTGGTGGCCGCAAATCGCCTGGGTACCCCAGCGGCCGGTCCTCGAACCTGGCACCGTATTGGAAAACCTGACCCAGGACTTCGGCCAATACGTTGGTGCCAAAGCTCGGACTGGCGAAAAAGTTGGGTTGGGTGAGGGTGGTGCCAAAGCTCGGACTCGCGGAAATCAGGCTAAGGCGGCCGATGACGCGCCAGGGGCTCGGGCGGACGACTTGCCTGAGGCGGTGGTACAGGCGGCCCAGGCCACTGGTCTTGATGAGGTCGTGGCCGGCCTGCCGCAAGGTTGGGACACTTTGATTGGCCAGGGTGGTGTGGGCCTGTCGGTAGGCCAGAGGCAACGTCTGGCTCTGGCCAGGGCCATGCTGGCCCACCGGCCGCTGGTGATCCTGGACGAGCCCACCGCCCATTTGGACGCCGTCAGCGAAAAGCGCATCCTGGAGACCATCGATCGGCTAGCCCGGCAGGGTACAACCGTTCTGGTGGTCGCCCACCGCCCCACGCTGCTGGCCAGTGCTCATCACCGCTTGCCCGTCGCGGCCGAGGCCGCCGGTCAGGAGGTGCCCGCGTGAGCAGCCACCCAGGCGAGATGAATCGATTGCCGGCCGGCGGCATCGGGCCAAGCCAAAAACCAGTCAAATGGGCCCTGCTTAAGGCCACCCGCCTGACCGGTTTGCATCTGGGTCGCCTGCTGGCGGCGGTCTTCTTTGGCGCGCTAACCCAGGCCGCCTCGGTGGCCCTGGCCGGCACCAGCGCCTGGCTCATTATTCGGGCCTCGCAAATGCCACCTGTGCTGTCGCTGCAGGTGGCGGTGGTGTTTGTGCGGACCTTCGGCATCACCAGGGGTGTTTCACGCTACATCGAGCGGCTGACCGCCCACCGGGTGGCCCTATCCGGTATGACCGAGCTGCGAGTCCGGCTGTACCAGCGTATGGCCGCCGGCTCCCCAGCCGCCGCCGCCTCGCTCAGGCGCGGCGACATTCTGGCCCGGATCGGGGCCGATGTCGAGGATGTCGGTGACCTAGTTGTGCGTGGCATCATCCCGGCGCTGGTGGCGGCGGTGCTGATGGTGGGATCCTCGGCGGCAGTGGCCATCTTCCTGCCACCAGCCGGCCTGGCCCTGTTCATCTGCCTGGCGCTGGTGGCCGTTGGCGGGCCGCTGTTGACCTGGCGGGCGGCTCGCCTGAGCGAGCGGTTGGCTTCCCAGGCCCGCGCTGCGGTCGCCACATCCAGTCTTGACATTCTGGAGAACGCCTCTGAACTGCGGGTATCCGGCCATCTGCGGCGGGCCATGGACGGCTTGGCCGGGCACGAGCGGCGGTTGTTCAAGGCCACCGATGCCACCGCTAAGCCGACCGCCACGGCCGCCTTCCTAACCGAGGCCGCGACTGGCCTGGCCCTGCTGGCCTGCCTGGTGCTGGGGGCTTGGGCCTTTGCCCGCGGCCAGATCAATGCTGTCGAACTGGGTGTGATCACATTGATGCCGATGGCCGCCTTTGAGTCGGTGGCGGTGCTGCCCGGGGCGGCGGCGCAGGTTTTTCGCTCGCGTATGGCTGCCAGGCGGATTATCGCCTTGGCCGATGCCGGACAGGTGGCGGCCGGCTCGCCTGGCCCTGGCCGCCCCAGCTCCAAGGCCAACCTCAGCCAAGTTGCGCCTGACGCGGCCCTACACGCCCAGGACTTGGCCTGCGGCTGGCCAGGCGAGGCCCCGGTTCTGCGTGGCGTCGACCTGACTTTGAGCCCAGGCCAGTCGATCGGTCTGGTGGGGCCTTCCGGCGCCGGCAAAACCACTTTGCTGGCCACCTTGGCCGGGCTGTTGGAACCGGCCGGCGGGCGGGCCTGCGTTGGCCAGGCCGATCTGTCCGGCTTGGACCCGGGCGGGCGGGCCTCAACTGTGGCCTACATTGCCGAAGACGCCCATATCTTCGCCACCACCGTGCTGGAGAATCTGCGTGTGGCCCGGGGCGACGTTACGGCAGACGAGGCCGTCGAGGTGCTCGAAACCGCCGGTCTGTCGAATTGGCTGCAGGCGCTACCGGACGGGCTGGCCAGCCTGCTTGGCGGCGGCGGCACGACCGTTTCCGGCGGTGAACGCCGCCGGCTGCTGCTGGCCCGGGCTCTACTCTCACCGGCCCGCTTCATCTTGCTGGACGAGCCGGCCGAACACCTTGATCCGGCCACCGCCAACCGCCTGACCTCTGAGATCATGACTGCCGCGACGCGAGCTGGGCGTGGCGTCCTGATGGTCTCACACCGATTGTCGGCTCTGACCACAGCCGGTTTGATCTTGGTGCTGGGCGACGGCAAAGTGGTCGAAAGCGGCACACATCTTCAGCTGATGGAACGCTCGGCGGCCTATCGACTGGCCATGGCGGGCGAGGAGAAGGACAATTGAGGCCGTGCAGGAAATAGGCCCAAACGCGGACAAGACTCCAGCCCGGGTGGGGCTGCCTGGCGATGAATCGACCCTGCTCAGGGCCGTCATTTCGCTGTCACGTCATTTGGGACTGGGCGAGGTGCTACAGCAACTGGTGACCACGGCGGCAGAACTAACCGGCGCCCCCTGCGCCGCCATCAACGTGCTGGACGGGCGTGGTGTGGCAAACACTTTCCTAACCTATGGTGCCTCCGGCCGGGTGCTGAACCAGTTGCAGAAGCTGGCACAGGCTGATCAGGTCCTGGCCTCGATTCCGGGCCACGAGGTCCTGACCATGGGCCACCCGCCGCCCGGGACGCTGCCCTTGCCGCCAGGCCAACCACTGCTAATTGGCCCTATTCTGGCGGTTTCGGTGCGGGTGCGGCATATGGTTTTTGCCCACTTGTTTTTGGTCAACAAGCCAGGTGGGTTCGTTTCACTCGACACTGAGGTGGCCGCCGCCCTGGCCACTGCCGCTGGTGCGGCCATCGAAAATGCCCAACTATATGAAGCCGCCAAGCGGCGCGAGAATTGGTTGGCAGCGGGCACCGAAATCACCACCATGCTGCTTTCCGGGGCGGACGAAGAACAGGCCCTGTCAACTATCGCCCGCCGGGCCCGTGAAGTGGCGGGAGCCTGCGCCGCGGTTTTGATCCTGCCTTCGGTTGGTGGCCAACTGGTGATGGAGATCGCCGATGGCGATGATGCCGAGGACCTGGTCGGCACCCGGTTGCCACCTAACGGCCGGGCTCAAACCGTGCTAACCGAGGGCATTGGCATGATTGTCGACTCCTTAGCCACGGCCTACACCTTGAGGCTGGCCAAGCTGCGGAGCTACGGGCCAGCCCTATTTGCGCCGATGCGGACCTCTGGCAGGGGCGTGGGCGTGATGCTGCTGCTGCGCCAACCGGGTGACGCTTCGTTCAATCAGGCCGATCTAGCCACGGCCGAATCGTTCGCCTCACAGGCCGCCCTGGCCCTGGTGCTGTCCGAGGCCCGCCATGCCTCGGACTACAACTCCCTGGTCGACGAACGCGAGCGAATCGCCCGCGATCTGCACGATCTGGCCATTCAGCAGTTGTTCGCCACCGGTATGCACATCGAGACTGCCCGCCAACACGCCAGCGTTGGCGATGAACCAGCCGGGCTGGAAAAACTTCTAGCCAACGCGCTTGACTCGATCGACGACACGGTCAAGGAGATTCGTTCGATCGTCTCCCACCTGCGTCACCCCGGTACCGACGAGCCGCTCGACGACCGGCTGCGCCACGAGGCCTCATTGGCCCGGACGCTACTGGGCTTTGCGCCCTCGCTGGTGCTGCTGCTGGACGGCGAGGCGGTGGTGGCTGGCGCCGCCAACGCCACAGCCAGGACCGAGGCGCTGTGCCAGCTGGTTGGCGCCTCCCTGGCCGACGATGTGGTGGCCGTGGCCCGCGAAGGGCTGTCAAATGCCGCCAGGCATGCCAAAGCCTCGTCAGTTTCGGTGACCGTGTCAGTGGTGGAGACAGTCGCGGCAGGTCCCGGCCGGGTGTCAGTGATGGTTGACGATGACGGCCAGGGCATTCCGGCTCAGCGTCAGCGGTCATCGGGTTTGGCCAATTTGGCCCGCCGGGCCGCTATGCGCCAGGGTTTGTTTGAGGCCGCTAGCCGGCCGGAGGGCGGCTCACATATCGAGTGGTCGGCCCCACTAACCTGACCTGACTTCCCCGCCTACGCGAGTCCGAGGTATGGCAGCACGGCTGTGGTTGTAGCTCCCGCGGCCCGGTGCCGGCCCAAGGCAGAGGCCAGCAGCGGGCAAAGGCCATTTCTGGGGAACAGGCCCAAACTTGGGTGCCGCCGGCGCCAGGCCGGCGGAATGACTGGGGGCGGCCTGGCCCTGGGCCTGGCTCGCGGACATCCCGTCACACGCTTGGTTCAACCATGCGACCAGCTCGAATAGTCCAGTTTTGTCTCCGGGCGAACGCCCAACTAGCCGATTGGGCCTCCGCCGGCATGGCAACGCTCCGACTTGCCGGGTGACAGTTCGGCAAAAGAGCAAATCTGCCCTAGGGCCGAGTCAACTACGACAACGTCGGTTAGCGTCGCGTTGCCGGTGTTGGTGACGGTGTAGGTCCACCAGACCGAAGTGCCGGCCCTGACGGTTGAGCCACTTGGCAGCGGTGTGGCATTGGCCAGGAGCGAATCGGCAGAAACTGGCGGGTTGGCGTTGGTCCAGCCTTGTTTGGTCAGGGACAGCGAGGAGACTGTGGAGTCTTTGACCTCCAGCCCTAAAACCAAGCGAAGGCCGTCGAGGTTCGGGTCGGCTGACTGGGCCTTGAACGTGACTGTACCGGTCCGGTCCCCTAGCGGCAGACCGTCATCGGCCACCGCCAGGTTGAAGCCGGTCTGGTCCCAGGCCGTGCGTAACTGAACTGCCCCACCTGCCAGGGACACGTCCGGCGGAGCGGATTCAAGCCTCAGCCCCACGGTGGCCTGGGCGGAAATGTCCCGGAACAGTGACAAAGCGTCTTTGACCGCCTCACCTTCCGTCACGGTTAGCGACGAAGCAGATAACCGCAACGGATTGGTGAAGGTGACAGATTTGGTGGCCGGCACTGCTCGCGGGTTGGCGTTACCGGCCTTGTCTTGCACGGCCCCGGCCAGAAGGGTCAGGTTGACAAGACCAGAGTCATCGACCGCGACCGTGACCAGATAGCGTCTGGCTGACAGGCGCTCGACCTGGCTGACCCGCGGGTTGTAGGCGGTCGAGCCGGTCAGGGAAAAAGCCTCGGCCCCGGGCGTGGTGGCCAGTACTTCGTTGGTTTCGAGGTAGTAGCGGATGAAGCGGCGTGAGGTCTCGAGGTCTTGGGTCACAGCTGGCGCCAGGGTCACCGTTGGCGGCATTGTGTCCGCCATGCCGCTCAAGGCGAAAGTCCGGCTGAACTGGGATGACTGGACCTGTGGTGTGGCCAGGTTGAAGGTCTGGGTGCGCAAATAGCCGGTCGTTGAGGGCAATGGAATGACGCCAGTGCCCTCGGTACCGGAACCAACCCGGATCGAGCCCAAATAGACCTCAGCCGTGCGGCTGGCTGTCCAGTAGATGTCGACCTCCACTGGCGCGCTCACAGCCCGGCCGTAGGTGCCAAGGTTGGTGGTGTTTTGAACGACCTTGACTTGGGCCAGACCGCCTGGCTGATGCGTCACCGAGTCAATGATCCAGGGCACAATCTTGCCGTTGGTGGCTTCAAAGGAGTTAGACACCATCAGGTAGGACTGATGCGATGACTCCTCGAATTTGGTGGTGAGGTCGGTGCGAGTGGCCGTACCAAAGGTGTTTCGTTTGATTGTCGAAGCCCGCGACCTGGCGTACATGTCGACCGAGGCCCACTGGAAGCCGTCGAAATCGTTGTCTTCAACGTAAACGTTGGATGGTTTGGCCCCCTCGGCCGCATCGTGGGTCAGATCCAAGGCGCCGGAAAACAAGAAGGCATCGGCCTGGATCGGTTTGGCGGTGGCGTCAAAGGTGTTGTGGCGCACTTCGATGCGTCCGTTGGCCAACTTGGCTTGGGCCATACGCACCACCGCCTGCCAGAACATCTCAGTGGTGGAGCTGACCGGGTTGTTGTGAAAGCGGTTGCCCACCAGGGAGATGTTTTTCAGGTCGCCAACGTGGTTGAGTGAGATGGCCGCGTGTCCGCCGGCATGACCGGTGAAGTAGCTGTCCCTGATGGTCAAGCCCTCGATGTTGACGCCGTTGTAGGCCACCAGGCCGCTCGAATTACAGGCCGTGCCGGACATGTAACCGCAGGCGCCTCCGGCCGAGGTCTGGTCAAACCGGACCCGCTCAACAGTTAGGCCCACAATCGGCTGGGACAGGCCTTTCGAGTCGAGCACAATTGCGCCATAGCCGGAGGCGGCCGATGTCCCGTCCTCCTCGACCGCTGGGTTGAGCCGCCCAACTGTCAGGTCGCGCACTGTGACGTTATCCGCGCCGGGGTGGATCAGGATGTAGCGCCGGGCGGCGTCAGAATAGCTTTGACGCGCGTCGCCTTTGTCGACCACCAGGCCAGAAGCGCTCGGGCTGGCGTAAATGGTGGCGCCCACGCCAAAGACGCGAGTCAGGTTGCGCAGCGTCACATTGGGGGCGTTAACCGAAAAGGCCACGCCAGCGACCGGGTTGTAGCGGTCTGGCGTCAGCTCGTAACGATTGTCTAGGTCGATAGTTAGACCCGGCGCTGTGATTGTGAAGTAGGCGCCAATGTCCCACAGCGGCCGCCCGGTCACGCTAGTACTCGCCATCCAGCCTGAAGCCGTGGTGGTGGAGGTGACTGAGGCGGTGGTGCCACCTTCCCGGAAGGTCGTAGCCACGGTGATGACCACGTCTCGTGGATCACCATTGGCGGCCAGTGCGTTGGCCTCTTCTATGGCGGCCCGCAAAGTGCACTGCCCGGCGGTCGCAGTTGAACAAATGCCGTTACCCGGCGCGGCGTCTGAACCGAGAAAGGCGGTCGAGTTGACCTCTAGATACAGCTTTTCCTGCGAGGTTGCCTGGGTCGCTGGCGCCGCCTGGGCGGTCGAAGCGGTCTGAACGCCCCAGCCTGGCATCAACGAAATACACAGGGCGCCAACGGTCGCTGCACCTAGCCAAGCGGTCCATCCGCGCCTAGCTCCTATTCTTGGTCCCCTGCGTCCAGTCACAGGGACAAATAACCTTCAGGCTGGCGCTAATCATCCTGTTTTACCTTCGGGCGAAAGGATCCAAGGCGGAACAGGGCGCTCGCGCCTAACAAAGTGTCGATTGGCACTGCCGCCCGTGTCGCACGCGGTCGACGCGAAGCGTCTACCAGCGAAGACGCGGCAAACAAACAGGGCGCTCGCGCCTAACAAAGTGTCGCAAGACACTTTGTTAGGCGCGCCAGGAAGCTGATTCCTTGGCGGCCACCCAGGCGGCCACTTGGGTGCGGCGTTGCAGGCCCATTTTGGCTAGCAGGGAGGTGATGTGGTTCTTGACGGTTTTTTCCGCCACACCTAGACGTTCGGCGATTTCGCGGTTCGAAAGCCCCTCGCCGATTAGCCCCAGCACCCGATGTTCGGATGGGGTCAGGTCAGCGGTGGGGTCCTCGTGGTCGGCCCGGCGGCGAGTCAGCGTGCGCTCATCAAGCAGAGTTCGCCCGGCCGCCACTGCCCTAATCACATCAGCGATCTCGGCGCCTCGAACTGACTTGAGTAGGAAGGCGGCTGCGCCAACTTCGAGGGCCGCGGCCAGAGCATCATCATCATCGAAGCTGGTCAGGACGACGGGACGGACATCAGGTGCAACCCCACGCAATTGCCGCATCAGGTCGATCCCGGTGCCGTCCGGCAGTCGCAGATCAACCAGAATCACCTGTGGGTTGACTAGGACGGCGCGGCGCAGGGCCTCGGCCACCGAACCGGCCTCGGCCGTCACCCGCATGCCGTCAGAACGCTCGACAACTTCTGCGATGCCGCGGCGCACCACTTCATGGTCATCGACAATCATGACGTTGATGACACCGTCAGGCCTTGGTTCATTTTGGTTTCCGGGCACGTCAACACACTACCTGAGCGCAATTGACCGGTCCACGGGCGAGGGCAGTAGCTACGCTTTGGGCGCTAACCGGACACGGTTTGGGCAATGGGCGCTACTCCTCGCCCACCTAGATCAGGCCTCGGCCGCGGTCTGTTCGACCAAACGCTGGTAGGCGTTTTCGGCGGCCTCTTGCTCAGCCACCTTCTTGGCCGTACCCATACCTCGGCCTTCAGTCTCGCCACCAACCACGGCCCGGGCCTCGAAGATGCGGGCGTGGTCGGGGCCGGAGGAATCGGTGTGGTATTCGACCACGCCGCGATCCAGCGATGCCGCCAACTCTTGGAGTGATGTCTTCCAATCCAGGCCGGCCCCCAGTTTGGCCGCCTTTTCCAGCGTCTCACCCATTAGCTTCAGCACCACCGTGCGGGATACCTCTAGGCCGTAGCTCAAGTAGACGGCACCGATTAGGGCTTCGAGCGTGTCAGAGAGGATCGAGTCCTTCCTGGCCCCTCCAGAGGTCGACTCGCCTTTGCCAAGGAGGATATGTTTACCCAAGTCAATCGACCGGGCCAGGCTAGCCAGCGACCGTTGCGAAACCGAGGCCGCCCGCATTTTGGCCAAATCGCCTTCCGGCCGGTCGGGGTGTTGGCGGAAAAGCTGCTCTGTCACGATCACGCCAACCACAGCGTCTCCAAGGAATTCGAGTCGTTCGTTGGTTGGGATGCCGCCAGCCTCATGGGCAAAGGAGCGGTGTGTCAGGGCAAGCACCAGCAGCTCGGGATCAAGGTCAATCCCAAGCGCGTCCAACAACGCGGCGGCTGAACCGCTTCGCGCCGCGGGGCTCATTGGCTGAGCCTGACCCTAGGCCTCGTGTTCGCTGCGCTGAGCTGCGGCGTACAGCTTGCCTTCATAGGTGCCGCAAGCCGGGCAAGCGGTGTGCGGACGGGTCGGTTCTTTGCAGCGCGGGCAAGTCGTCAGCGTCGCTGGACTAGCTTTCCACTGCGACCGGCGGGCATGGGTGTTGGCCCGGCTGGTCCTGCGCTTTGGTACGGCCACGACTAACTCTTCTCTTCTCGCTCTATCGCTAATTGTTCCAGGGGCGACCACCTGGGGTCTACCTTGGCATGGGTGTGATCAACCTGACCGGCCAATTCGACGCCGCATTCGGAGCATAGCCCCGGGCAGCTATCCTGGCACAACGGCCGGAATGGCAAGGCTAGCACCACCGCGTCTCTCACAGGGATGTTCAGGTCAACCAGGTCGTCGATGACTTGAAGGCTGTCATTGTCAAGGTCACCCGCCTCGGTTGCGGCAACCACCCGCTCGGGGTAACTGAAAAGCTCTTGGAACGACACCTCAACCGGCAACAGCAGAGGTGACAGGCAGCGAACGCATTGACCCTGAGCCTCGGTTGTGACGGTGCCGGAGGCCAAAACACCCTCCAAGACCGATTCAAGCAACAGCTCAAGTCCAAGCTCTTGGCCTTCGAGCACCTCGATAACCGGGCTGCCCATTCCCATGGGCGCCTTGACAGCCAAGTCCAGCTGACGCGAAGCCCCCGGCTGGCGGGCCAGTTCGTGAACTGACACGACCAGTTCCTTCACTGGTTGTGCTGGTGGCACGGTTGCGGACATGACTGAACTTGACCTCGAGTTACTGGACTTCTTCTAGGGACCCGATCCAATTGGCACAGTCGCCGGCCGGGACCAGCCGCCCAGTCTATCCGCCCTTGGCACCCTGATTCCAAACCTCCACCCTTCGGCTGGTTCACAGGGCCGCTAGATCGCAACTTTCTTTAGAGCGGCCTCAACCGCCTCGGTGACATAACGGCCAACCTGGCCGCCGTGGCGGGCGACGTCCCGCACAATCGACGAGGAGACGTAACCATAGGCTGGACTGGCCGGTAAGAAAATGGTCTCTAAGGCGGCCTGATCCCGGTTGACTAGGGCCATTGGCTCTTCGTGCTCCAGGTCCGAGCCACCGCGCAAGCCCTTGACAATGGCGTGGGCGCCGCGCTGGCGGCAGAAGTCAGCCAGCAGCCCGGGAACCGCCGCCACTTCAATCCGGGGCTCGAGCGGCAGCGACGCTTTGATCAGTTCAAGCCTGGTGGCTAGATCGAAAAGTGGGGACTTGTCTTGGTTGGCACCAACGGCCACAACGACGCGGTCGAATAGGGTTGCGGCCCGCAAAATGACATCGCGGTGCCCCAGGGTAATCGGGTCATACGAACCGGGCACAACCGCGATCGAGGGTCTTCCCGGGGGTTCGAGGCTCAGTAGCGGCGTGGCTTGGGCAGCCGGGCTGGCCGCATCGAACGGACTGGTCATGTCCCCAGCCTATAGGCCCGTTGCTAAGGGGTTTGGCCCTCTAGCCAGCCGGTTCAGAACTGGCGGCGAAGTGGATGGTGGTCTCGCCGTAGCCGCGCCGGTCCAGTGCCATCCAGCCGCGCGGCCAGGTGGGCGCCGGAGCCTGGGTCGCCCTTTCAACCAGCACCATGGCCCCGGCCGCCAGGTGGCCTACCTGGGCCAGTTGACCCAGCACCCGGTCCAGAGCGGTGGCCGGCAGATCATAGGGCGGGTCGATGAAAACCAGATCGAACGGTTCGCCCGGAAGCGGGCCACGGATGACCCTTTCGACCCGGCCCAGTAGCAAAGAGACCTGCCCGATGTCGCCCGCCTGGCCCTGCCTGTCATCTTGCGACGGGCTCGCGGCCGGTTTGCCTAGAGCTAGGGCCGGCTCGCAGCCGGTCACGGCGGTGGCGTTGGCTCTGGCCACTGCGGCCGCTTGGCGGTCTGATTCGACCAGCAGGCTCCGCCCGGCCCCGCGGGAAATGGCTTCAAGCCCCAACGCACCCGAACCGGCGTACAGGTCAAGCACCGCCAGTCCGGCGAAGCCGTCCAGGTGGGCCTCAAGGTAGCCGAACAGCGATTCACGCACCCGGTCAGAGGTCGGCCTGGTGCCACGTTTGGGTACCTTGAGCACCCGGCCACCGGCCAGACCGGCAATGATCCTGGTCACCTTGCCACCGCCTATCCGCGCTCCAGGAAGTCTTCTCTATCACCGACCAGGTTGCCAACCGCCCAGGCCAAGGCCGGGTGGTTGGCTAAGTCCCGGTCGGCTGCCACCACATTTTGCGCCGCCTGGCGACATTGGCCAATTAGCTCGGCGTCACGAGTGACGTCGATCAGACGCAGGGCGCCGCGGTGGCCGGATTGAGCCGTACCCAAAATGTCGCCTTGATGACGGGTTTGCAGGTCGATTTCCGCCAAGGCGAAACCATCCCGATGCGCCGCCAGGGCGGCTAGCCGCTTGGCCGCTATCGATTCTGGTGCCGCGTTTGACACCAGCAAGCAGACCGATTCGTGGCTGCCCCGACCGATCCGGCCGCGCAGCTGATGCAGCTGAGACAAGCCAAACCGGTCGGCATCTAGGACCACCAGGGTGGTGGCGGCCGGCACGTCAATACCAACCTCAATCACCGTGGTGGTCACCAGCGCGTCTATGTCACCGCGGCCAAAAGCCGCCATCACCTGGTCTTTCTGTTCAGACCGAACGCGCGAGTGCATTGGTGCAAAGCGGACAGCGGCCAGGTCCGGCCGCGCCCGCAGCTCGGTCAAAGTCTGCGCAACAGACGCCATCGGCCGTTTGGACGCGGCCACAGGGCCCGCCGGCGTGCCAAACAGCAGCGGGCTGACCGCCTCTTCGCTAATCAACATGGCACCGGGTTCGACCTCACCCGGTTCAATGGCCGGCACCACTACGAAGGCTCGGTGGCCGGCCCGGACTTCCTCGGCTAGGCGCTGCCAAACCCGGTCGATCCAATGCGGGTGGTTGTCTGGGTTGACCCAAACCGTTTTGACCTCCGGGCGGCCCGGCGGCGAATGGGCCAAGGTCAGCTGCCCCAAGTCGCCAAAGACCGTCATGGCGATGGTGCGCGGGATGGGCGTAGCCGTCATTACCAGTAAGTGCGGCGGTGGGCCATCACCGCGGCGCAGCTGGTCGCGCTGTTCAACTCCAAAGCGGTGCTGCTCGTCCACCACCACCAGACCCAGGTCTTTGAAAGCCACAGAAGTTTGTAGCAGGGCGTGAGTGCCAACCACAATCTGGGCCGTGCCAGCGGCAATATCGCTTCTAATGGTGTCTTTGGTTTTAGCCGGGATCGAGCCGATCAGCAGGCGAACGCCCACACCGCCACCACCCTGGTCACACAGGTCAGCCAGCAACGCCTGGATGGTCTTGTGGTGCTGACCGGCCAGGACCTCGGTTGGTGCCAGCAAGGCAGCCTGGCCTCCGGACTCTACGACTTGAAGCATGGCTCTAAGCGCCACGACCGTTTTGCCGGAGCCAACGTCGCCTTGCAGCAACTGGTTCATCGGCTGGCGTTGAGCCAGCATTTGGCTAATTAGTTGGCCAACTTCCTGCTGATCATCAGTTAGCTGGAAGGGCAGGCGGGCATCAAGCTGGTCCACCAGGCCTTTCGCCGTGGCCGGGCGGGCGGTGGTCTGGATGGCGGCCAGCTCTTGGCGACGCCTGGCCAATGCGGTTTGCACAACGAAGGCTTCTTCGAAGCGGAACCGAGCCCGGCCGGTCCGCCAGTCAGAATCGACTCTGGGCTGGTGGATCAGGCGTAGGCCCTTGTCTAGGGGCGCCAAACCGTGTTCCTCGACCAGCGCCGCCGGCAGCGGATCGGGCAGCTCCAGCCCGCCCATCTGGTCAATCAAGGTGCGCACCGCCAACTGGATCTGGGCTGATTCGACCTGGGCGTTGGCGGCGTAGATCGGCGTGGGCCGGCCAGCCTCAATCCAAGCCTCGTCGCCTTGTTGCTCGCTGGCAACCCAAATGACCTTGGGATGTACCAGTTGCGGCTGGTTGTTGTACAAGTTGACTTGGCCGCTGAATAACCCCATCCGGCCGGGCCGGTACTGCTCCAGAAACCAGTCAACTTGCCAGGTCCTAGACAAGAAATGGGTCAGAGACAGAGCCCGTTCACCGTCGCTAACCACCACCGACAAAATGGTCTTCTTGCCGGAGCGGGCCCGGCGAGCAGAGGCCCTGAGGACCTGGGCCATAACCGAGACAAACTCACCCACCCTGAGGCTAGACAGATTGGTGGCTTTGGCCGGATCCTCATAACGGCGGGGGAAGTTGTAGAGCAGGTCCGCCACGGTGGACAACCCCAATGACCCCAGTTTGCTGGCCTTGGCTCCAAGCAAGCGAGTCAGCGGCCGCGCCATGAAGGCGCGCCCGGCCTCAACCGCCCCACCGGCCTGGCCAAATGACCCGGGCTCAACCATGCCGCCCAGGCTACAACCTGCCACCGACACGACCAATCACAGCCAACGGCGGACTTCCAGGCCTCCACCTATCTTCCCTATGCTGCCGCAGGCCAAGTCACGAACAGCCGCCTAGTTCATGAAATTTTGTCCGGGTAGTTGGGTCCAGAAGCTGGCCCAAGTCACGGGGCCCTGTCGCCGCAGCGGGGTCCAAGTTTGGTTCCTGGTTCACCCGGTCAACTCGTCCCAGTTCATCAAACGGGCCTGGCCGTCGCGGACCGCAAGCGGTAACCACCCACCGTAGACAAACGGTTGGCTAATCACGACTACGGTTTCGTCGCCCCACTGGCACCCCTGTACCTCCCGACTCGTGCCACTTTTTTGGGTTTCTGTTGAGGTATGGGCTGTGACCTGCTTGTTTGCCCTGGATTTGGGTGTGGGGCCAGCACTAATCTGGGGTGATGGCGCCATATGTTAGGACAACC
>WQXJ01000022.1 GCA_009784895.1 Micrococcales bacterium
GATCCGCTCAATCGGATCGTCAGATGTCATTTTCTCCCCTGGTACGGTTGCCTGCGTGTTGACCCCGGACTCACCACACTACTTCGCCTCCGGCGCCGATGGCGAGCTTGACGCCAGTTCGGTGACATGGCGAAATGTCACCCTGGCCGGGCAAAAGTGGCGGGTCGCAACGGCGCCGGGCGTGTTTTCCGCTGCCAGGGTCGACTTGGGCACTCAGGTGCTGCTGCGCACGGTGGCCGGGTCTGGACTGGACCTACCGGCCGGCTACCGGCTGCTTGACCTTGGCTGCGGCTGGGGACCTCTGGCTTTGGTTATGGCCAAGGCGGCACCATCTGCCGAAGTTTGGGCAGTTGACGTCAACCGGGTCGCCCTCCAACTAGTTGCTTTGACGGCCCAGGCAGCCGGGCTTGACAACCTCCGTGTCGCCACCCCAGATCAGGCCGCTGAGCTGCGGCCCAACGTGATTTGGTCGAATCCGCCAATCAGAATTGGCAAGGCAGCTCTGCACAACTTGCTGACCACCTGGCTGGGCCGTCTAGAACCCGGCGGCTGGGCCGATTTGGTGGTTCAACGCCACCTTGGGGCCGATTCCTTGCTGGCTTGGTTGAACCACCAAGGCTGGCCCACCTCCAAACTGGCCAGTGCCAAGGGCTATCGCGTCCTCCGCGTCCTCAGCGCCGCCGACCCGCTCCACTCCCCTACACGCACCCCGCTCCCCAACCCTCTTCCCAACCCGCTCCACTCCCCTACACGCACCCCGCCCCCTTCCCCGCGAGATTGAGCCTTCGCACAAGACCGGATCTGACCAGCCCCATTTCCCGCGCGTCCCATTTCCCGCGAGATTGAGCCTTCGCACAGAGTCCTCCTTGACCTGCGCCTTCATCCCGGCAGGGGGTGATGTCCGTGGTTGGGTGAAGACTAACGGCATGACGATGGCAACGGCGTTGGACAGGCAATTGGCGGCAGGCGGGACAGGTACCAGTGGCGCTGCAGGTGGGGTGTTTTCCCGGATGGAGCTGTTTCGCCAGGGCCTAACCCGCGGCCAGGTGACATATGGGGTCAGAAAAGGTCGCGTGGTCAAAGCCGCTGGAAAGGCCCTGATCCAGCCGGCCGGCGACTTGACCATACCTCGCTGGGCCAAGGCCGCCTCCCTGACTTGGCCTGACGGCGTGGTCTGGGGCTGTTCAGCCTTGAAGCTGCACCTGCCCAATGCTCCAATTCCCAACCGGGACCGCCTGCAAGTGGCTGTGCCGGTGGCTCGCCGCCACCAGACCAACCTTCAAGCCCTAAAAATCAAGGTCCCAAAGGACGAGCAAACCATCGCGTTTGGCGAGGTCAGGGTCCAGACCTTGGACGCCGCCATCGTCGATGCGCTGCGTTACCTGCCGGAAGACCAGGCCGATCCTCTACTGTCTTGGCTCATCTCCCGCCGCATAGTTGACCCGCGCACCTTTAGGCGGATCGCCAACCGACGACGCGGTTACCGAGGGGCGCGGCGCCTGCACTGGTACAAGGACATGGTCGAATCCAACGCCGCCTCCCTGGCCGAGCTGGACTGCCATTTGTTGATTCGGCAGTCGCTTGGCCTGCCGGACCAGGCTTGGCGGGCCAACGCTCCAATTCGTCTGGTCAACCGGGAATTGGTCTCTGTCGATGTACTGGTTGAAGGACTCAGAAAAGTAGTTGAAGTGGATGGCGCCCGGTACCACCGGGATCCCAATAAGGACCACGAAAGGGACAGGCTACTTGGCCAAACTGGCTTCGAGGTGCTGCGGCTTGACGCGGTTACGGTGATGTTCGACAAGGTCAGAGCCATAAAGCTACTGCACCAATATCTGTTCCCAGACCGCGCACTCTTGGCTGAGCCGGGTGAACCCGGTGGGCCCCAACTGCCCAAGGCCCCGGCCTGGCAGCGCTACTGCCGGCAGCGGCGCGAGAAGACCATCCAGCCAGCCCGGCGCCGCCGCCGCCCGCGCGACTGATACCCGAGCCGGAGAGTCGCACCTGATTCAAGCGACTCCAGGGTATGTATTTACCAGCCCAAGCTGGGCTGGCGACCAAAAACCGCTGCCCTTTGCCGCCAGCGGACTATTCGACGGGTCGATTTGGCGCGCAGTCTGTTAGCCGATGCCGCTACTTCGGTCGGCGTGTTAGCCGAGGCTCGACCTCGCGGGAAGTGGGGAGTTGCGGGCGGGCCGGGGTGGGAAACAGGCGCCTACAAAATGGTGCCTTCGGCCACCAGTTGCGCCGGACCGGTCAATAGGATCCAGTTCTCGCTTTGTTCAGGTTCCCTTATCTGGTTGTCAGTTGTGCCAAAGCTCGACCTCGCGGGAAGAGGGGGGGTTGGGAGGGGGGGGTGGGTCGGGTCGAAGACTAGGCGCAGACCCAGGTGGCCGCCGGGCAGTTTGACCGACCAGGCCGCAGGCCCATTTGGCCCGGACCAGGCCCAAGCGGCGGCGGCGGCCGCCGCCGCGCCGGTGCCACAGGACTGCGTTTCGCCCGAGCCGCGTTCGTAGACTCGCATTTCGATTGAGCCAGCTTGATCGATCACCACGAATTCGACGTTGACGCCGTCCGCCGGGGCCGGCGTCACCTCCGGCGCTTGGCTCAAGTCCAAGGCGGCCAGCTCCGATTGAGTTACGGCCGCCACTGCGTGGGGGTTGGACAGCAACACCGACAACCCCTGCAAAGGACGATCAATACCCCGGGCCCTGATTTGGCAATCCCAGCCCTGTGCGAACGCCTCACTGCCACCGGGAAAGGACCATCCCCCCAGGTCAACCGCATACTCAGCGCCCAGCCGGGCCACCCGTACGGCACCAGCCCTGGTTCCAACCACGACTGATGCACCCTTGGGCAGCGCCAGCAACCCTCCAGCCACCAAGAAGGCCACGAAGACCCGAACCCCATTGCCGCACATTTCTGCCAGTGACCCATCGGCGTTGCGGTAGTCCATGAACCATTCGGCCCCAGGCTCAGCCTTGAGCACCGACTGACCTTCTACTAGCGCCGCAGATCGCACCGCCCGGATGACCCCGTCGCCGCCAACGCCGTGACGCCTGTCGGCCAGCAGACGGGCCATTTCGGAGCCAAAGTCGATTCGGTCATCAGGATCGGCGAACAGCACAAAGTCGTTACCCGTGCCATGCCCTTTGACATAACGCAGGCCACTAAGTGCACCTGACCGACCCGAATCCACCAGCCCAGACTAGCCGCTCAGCCAGGTGATGGCTTGCCTGGTCACGTCAGGACCGGCTCGAAGCCAGTTGATGCGGGAGTCGCGTTTGAACCACTTGCGTTGGCGCCGCGCCAGCTGCCGGGTGGCTTGCCCGATGCCGTCCCTGGCCTCAGCCGCGCCAACTTCACCATCCAGCAGGGCCAGGCACTGGGCGTAGCCGATGGCCCGCGGTGCGGTTCGCCCGCGGCGCAGCCCTTGGCGCTCTAAGGCCACCACCTCATCGACTAGTCCGGCCTGCCACATCCAGTCGACTCGCCGATTGATGCGGTGGTCGAGCTGTTCACCAGGCAAATCGATGCCAATGTAGGTGACTGGTCGCCAAGAATCAGGGCGTGGCAGCTGGGCGATGAACGGGCCGCCGGTTAGCTCGATCACCTCAAGCGCTCTGACCAGGCGCCGGGTGTTTTCCGGCGCAATGACCCTGGCTGCGGCCGGGTCTCGCGCCGCCAGTTCGCCGTGTAGGTAGTCGGAGCCGCGCGCCGCAGCTAACTCCTCCCATTTGCGCCTGATCACCGGGTCGGTACCGGGGAAGTCGATTAGGTCCAAGGCCGCCCTGACGTATAGACCGGAACCACCAACCATGATGGCGGCTTTTCCCCTGGACCAGACCGAGTCAATTGCCGCCCGGGCTTGGCGCTGATAGGCCGCCACCGAGGCCTCCTCGGTCACATCAAGAACGTCGATTTGGTGGTGCACCACACCGCGTCGGAGGTTCTTGGGGGTTTTGGCCGTGCCAATGTCCATGCCGCGGTACAACGCCATGGCATCGGCCCCGATGATTTCGCCGTCGAAGTGTTGGGCCAGGTCAAGGCCTAGAGCTGATTTGCCGGTGGCGGTGGGACCGACCACCGCGATCAGGCGGCCACAGTTAGTTGGCGGCACGGGCCTGCAGCAGTACCTGAGCTAGGTGAAGCCCTTCGATTCCGGCCAGATCGGCGGCTTGTGTGCGGCAGGAAAAGCCGTCCGCCAGCAAAGTCACCGGGTCATCTTCGCTGGCCAAGGCTGGCAGCATTTGGCGCCCGGCGACTTTGACCGAAATGTCGTAGTGGGCTTTTTCCATGCCAAAGTTGCCGGCCATGCCGCAGCAACCCTCTAACAGTGTTAGCTCGGCCCCGGCTGATCGCAGTAGGGCCAGGTCAGCCTGGTAGCCCATAACCGAATGGTGATGGCAGTGCGGCTGAACCACAATCCGCTGGCCGTCCAAACGCGGCGGGGTCCAGTGTCCAGCGGCTTGATCGGCTGCCAGCACCTGGGCCAAGGTTTTGGTCTGGGCCGCCACTGCCGCTGCCCGGGGGTCGCCCGGCAAAAGATCCGGCAGGTCACCGCGCAGCACAGCCATGCAGCTCGGCTCGACCCCGACAATGTCAACGCCATTGACGGCAAACGGCCCCAAGACCTCGAGCAGGCCAAGTAGCTTTTGCTTGGCCGAGCCCAGCTGACCGGTGGTGATCCAAGTCAACCCGCAGCAGACCGACGGCGGCGCCAGGTAGACGTCGTGCCCGGCGGTCCGCAAAACCTCAACAATGGCCAAATCAACCGCCGGCACCAACGAACTCGAAAACGAGTCCGCCCACAAAATGACTGGCCGTTGACCAGCAACTTTAGCGTCGACATCGGGCAAGGGGCTGGCCAAGTCAAACTTGGCGGCCTGGTGGTGGAAGGTTTCCGGGGCGAAGCGCGGCAGCGAACGACGGCGGTCAATTCCGGCCGCGCCCAAGGCCAGTTTGGCCAGGCCGGGCAGGCGCAAAACCAGGTTGGCCAGACCCGGCGCCTTGGCCGCCAAGCGGGTCCAGCGTGGCAGCCATCCCAACAAGTAGTGGTTGGGTGGGCGCAGGCGACCCTTGTAACGCCGGTGCAAGGTCTCCGACTTGAGCCTGGCCATGTCGACGCCGGCCGGGCAGTCCGAGGAGCAGGCCTTGCAAGCCAAGCAGTTCTCCAGAACCTGGGCCAGTTCGCCGGATCCAAAACCTCCACCAATCAACGAACCGTTGGCCAGCTCCTGCAAAACCCGGGCGCGGCCGCGGGTCGAATCCTCTTCCCGGCCGGTGGCCAGGAACGATGGGCACATGAAACCGGCGGTGTCGGTCCGGCACCGGGCCACGCCGGTGCAGCGGTGGGCGGCTCGGGTGATGTCGCCGCCGTCCTCGGCGAACTGGAAGCCACCGGCGGCTGGCTGGGACCTGGCGGCGGGGCGGCGCAGGTCTTGGTCCAACGGTGCCGGATCAACTTTGACTCCGGGGTTCATCAAGTTATCCGGGTCGAATAGGGCCTTGAACTGGCCCATCAACTCAATCGCGGCAGTCGAGTACATCTTGGGTAACAGTTCTGAGCGGGCTCGGCCGTCACCGTGCTCGCCGCTAAGTGAACCACCATGGGCCACCACCAGGTCAGCCGCTTGTTCCATGAACTGACGCAGGACCGTACCGTCGTTTTCCAGGGGAAAGTCGAGCCTGATATGAAGGCAGCCGTCGCCAAGGTGGCCATAGGGGATGCCCTCAAGGCCAAACTCGTTCATCAGCCGGTCGAATTGGCGCAGGTAGGCCCCCAGCTGGGCCGGCGGCACGGCGGCGTCTTCGAATCCGGCCGAGCCTTGGTGGCCGCTGGGCGTGCGGCTGGCCAAGCCGGCGCCGTCTTCGCGGATTTTCCAGATCTGAGCCGCCTCCGGGCCGGATGGCAGGACCCGGCTGGACAGGGCGCCAGACGCATCCACCAGCTCTTTGACGGCTGAATCGTCTGCCATTTCGGCCATCAGCCAGGCGCCACCGGCCGGCAGTTCCGGCACGGCGGCAGGCCCGCGGCGTAACCGCAGAACGTCGACCAGCTTCGAGTCGAGCCCCTCTAGGGCCAGCGGCTTGAAACCGAGCAGACCGGGTACTGCATCGCCCGCCTCCGGCAGCGAGTCGTAGGCCAACAGCACCAAATACGGCGAAGTGGCCAGGTCAACCAGCTTGACTGTGGCCTCAGTGACGATGCCGCAGGTGCCCTCTGACCCGACTAGAGCCCGGGCCAGGCGGGTGCCGTGCTCCGGCAAGAGGTGCTCTAAGCCATAGCCGCTAATCTGCCGGCCAAAGCGGCCGAATTCGGTGCGAATCGTGGCCAGGTGTTGCTCGACCAACGCACCCAGTCCGTCCACGACCGAAAGGTCGCAGTCCGCCTTGATGACACGGCCTTTGCCGTCAATCAACTCCAAGGCCTCGACGTTGTCCGCCGTGCGGCCGTATGCCACGGCGTGGTTTCCGCAGGCGTTATTGCCAATCATCCCACCAAAGGTGCAGCGAGAATGGGTTGAGGGATCTGGCCCAAAACGCAAACCATGCGGCTTGGCGGCGGCCTGGAGCACATCCATTACCAGGCCCGGCTGAACCCTGGCCGTGCGGGCATCAGGGTCCAGCTCCAAGATCTGGTTCAAATGGGCCGAACAGTCAACCACAATGCCTGGGCCTATCGAATTGCCGGCGCAACTGGTGCCCGCCCCGCGTGAGGTGAGGGGCACGGATAGGCTCCGCGCGACATCGGCCACCGCCGCAACCTCGTCGCTGTCTCTGGGGAAGACCACGACTTGCGGCACTACCCGGTAGTTCGAGGCGTCGGTCGAATATAGCCCTCTGGTCAGGGCCGAGCTATCGATCCGGCCGCCCATGGCCCGCCCCAGGGCGGCCACCAATTGGTCAGTGTCCACGGGTTTCATCCTAGGGCGTTCATCTGACCCCCACCTCACAGGTCCAGGTTAACCGCCGCGAGAGCGAGGATTGGCTAACGACGCCAAGCCTCACTCTCGCGAAGGAGGGGGGATAGTCCTGTTGGGCCCTGACCGCCTTGACGGCCACGGCAGGGAACAGACTAGCCGAATAGCTTCCCCAAGAAGCCCTTTGGCTTGGCCGCATCGACCTCAGCCTGGCTGTGTTTGCCGCCGCACCATTGGTCGGCCGGCACTGTGGCTTTGACCTGGGCGATGTGCTGGCCGCAGCCAGCCCAAGTGGTCTTGCCGCAGACGCGGCATTTGGTGGGAGAGCACATAAGGATTGCCTTTCGGTTGGGTTTGTTGGTTCTGTTTTTCTCAGCAGGCCAGGGGACAGACCCTAGGCCAGCATCATGAACATTTTCTCGAGTTCTTGGATGGACGGTCCGTTCGAACCGTTCGCCGCCGGGGCCAGGCATTGCTTCATGCCTGAAGCCACGATGGCAAAACCGGCGCGGTCCACCGCTGCGGAGACTGCGGACAGCTGCGTGATAACCGCGCGGCATTCGGTGCCGGACTCAACCGCCCTAATTAGCGCGCCGAGTTGGCCATAGGCCCGGTTTAGGCGGTTAAGGACCTGGCGGCGGACCTCTTCAGGTACCGGTTGGGCCGATGCCGCCGCGGGGCCACCTTGGCCAGGCCGGTTCACCTTGACCTGGGGTTGGAGTCTGGTGGTGGTCACTTCACCAACACGCTTTCGGCATCTTTGCCCAGGTAGGCACGCAGCGTCAGCATGCCACCGCTCAGGGTCGAGGAGTCGAAGCCGGCGCCCACCAGGATTCGGTGCGCAATGTAGCTGCGAACACCCGACTGGCACATTACGGCGATAGGCCGTCCTTCCGCGGCGGCCCGGACCTCGTCCAGCCGGCCCCGCAGCTTGGTGTGGGGGATGTTGGTGGCTTCCGGCAGGTGACCGGTGGCGAACTCGGCCGGACTGCGTACGTCAAGAAGAAGCGTCTCGTCAGACCTGGCCCAGGCCAATTGCTCGGGCTGCCACAAGGTGGTTTGGCCGGTCATGACATTGTCCGCCAGTAGACCGACCATGGTGATGGCGTCGCGGGCAGAACCATAAGGCGGGGAATAGCACAGGTCCAGATCCATCAAATCGGCAGCCTTCAGCCCGCCGCGCATGGCCGTGGCAATCACGTCAATCCGCTTGTCGGCGCCGTTCTGGCCAACGCATTGAGCACCCAGCAACTCGCCGCTGACCGGATCAAAGTGGACCATCAAGTCGAGCCGTTTGGCCCCGGGGAAGTAGCCGGCGTGATTGAGCGGGTGGAGATGAACGGTGGTGAACTGCCGACCGGCGCGGACTAGGGCAGCCCGGTTTGCGCCGGTTAATGCGCAGGTCAACTCGCCGATTCGGACTATGGCCGTACCCAATGGCTGCGGCTGGGGGCGGGCCGATGGCGCCGCAATGGCGTCTGCTATCAGCCTTCCGGCCCGGTTGGCTGGCCCGGCCAGCGGTACTGGGCGCTTGGCCCCAGTGACGGCTTCCTGCGAGACCACGGCATCGCCGGCGGCGAACACGTCTGGCAGGTTGGTGCGTCCGTGTTGATCGACCACAATGGCGCCTTTGTCACAGGCCAGCCCGGTCGCCTCGAAGACAGCCGTGGCCGGACGGATGCCGGTCGAGACTACTACCAGGTCAGCCGGGACGGCCTCGCCGTTCGACAGATGCACCAGGCAACCATCGCTCTGGTCCTCGATCCGCTTGGCCAAGATGCCTTCACGCAGAACCAGGCCCATGCCGCGTAGTTCGTCCGCCAGCAAATTGGCCATTTCGATTTCCGCTGGCGGCAGGATGTGGTCAGTCGCCTCGACCACGGTTACTTCCAGGCCTCTATGCCGTAAGGCTTCCGCCGCTTCGAGCCCAATGAAACCGGCCCCAAGCACCACTGCCTGGCTAGCGGTCCCGTCAACCTTGTCCCTAACTCTGACAGCGTCATCGACAGTCCGCAGGTAATGACAACGGGGGCTGTCGAGGCCCTCGATTGGCGGTGCCACTGGGTCGGCCCCTGGCGCCAGTATTAGTTGGTCGTACGGCATTGCGATTTCGCCCTCAGGCGTGGCCACTTGGACGGTTTTGGCCAGCGGCGCCAGGCCAATCACTTCGTGATTGATTCGCACGTCGAGGTCGAAACCGGCCCGCAGCGACTGCGGGGTTTGCAGTAGTAGGGCGTCCGTGTCTTCGATTTCGCCGCCTACAAAGTAGGGCAGGCCGCAGTTGGCGAATGAGACATATGGGCCGCGTTCTAGCACCGTGATTTGGGCATTCTCGTCAAGTCGACGCAGTCGAGCGGCGGCCGACATACCAGCGGCCACTCCCCCGACAATTACCACTCTTTGTTGGTCCATGCCTTCACAATATACCCCCAGGGGTATCTCCGCAACCCCCAAGGTCCACTTCCCCCGCCAGCTCCCAAACCGCGAAGTTGAGCATTCGCACAACGGTCGGCTCAGTCCAGACACCCGCGAGGTCGAGTTTCGGCAAAGACCGTGGATTATGCCAAGGCTCAATCTCGCGGGTGAAAAGACTGGCTAAGCAGGGTTTATGCGAAAGCTCAAGGTCGCGGAATTGGGGGGTTTTGGCTCCGGTCCCAGGCGTCACCTGCTGGGGTCCGGCTGACCTCGAACAATCCACCCTGAGGCGCCGCGTCAGCCAACAGGTGATGAGGCGCCGAACCTGTCACCACGGTCCGCACAATGTCACCCGGTCTGGGGTGCAGGGGGTGGGAGGCGGCGTCCGGCAGGCCAATGTCACCCGGTCTGGGATGCAGAGGGTGGGAGGCGGCGTCCGGCAGGCCAATGTCGCCCGGTCTGGGATCCAGAGGGTGGGAGCCGGCATCGGGCAAGGAAACGTGAACCAGGCGGCCATCGAAGGCCCGCCCACTCACACGCAAGGTGGCGGCATCCTTGCGGCCCTCACCCTCGGCTACCAGGACCTCGACCACGCGGCCCACCTGCTTGGCGCTTTGGACCTCGGCGATCCGGTTTTGCAGGGCGACGAGCCGGTCGAAGCGCTCCGTCATCACCTCAGTAGGCATTTGACCAGCCATTGTGGCGGCCGGCGTGCCAGGGCGAGGCGAGAAGAGAAAAGTGTAGGCAGAGGCAAACTGGGCGGCCTCGACCACTTCGAGGGTTTGACGGAAATCGGCCTCGGTCTCGCCCGGGAAGCCAACAATCAGGTCGCTTGAAATGGCCGCCTCAGGAATCGCCGCCCGAACGCCGGCTACCAACTCGAGGAACCGAGCGGCCCGGTAGGAGCGGCGCATGGCCTTGAGAACCCTGTCCGACCCGGACTGCAACGGCAGGTGCAGTTGCGGCGCCACCGCCGGCACGGCGGCCATGGCCTCGATGACGTCCTCGGAAAACGCGGCCGGATGGGGTGAGGTGAAGCGCAGGCGTTCGAGCCCATCGGTGGCACCGACCCGGCGCAGCAGCTTGGCGAAAGCACCCTTGTCGCCAAAACCGGCGCCATAAGAGTTGACATTCTGACCCAGCAAGGTGACCTCGATGGCCCCGGCCGCCACCGCCGCCTCGACCTCGCGCTGAATCTCGGCCGGCCGCCGGTCGCGTTCGCGCCCGCGCAGCTGCGGCACAATGCAGAAGGTACAAGTGTTGTTGCAGCCCACCGAAATCGACACCCAGGCGGCATAAACCGATTCACGCCTGGCCGGCAGGGCGGAAGGAAACACTGCCAGCTCTTCGGCGATCTCGACCTGAGCCCGATTGGTGGCCTGGGCTTGCTCCAAGAGTCCAGGCAGCGAGCCGAGGTTGTGGGTGCCAAAGACAACATCAACCCACGGCGCCTTGTCGACAATCAGGTTCCGTTCGTGCTGCGCCAAGCAGCCGCCAACGGCGATGCGCATTCCTGGTCGCTGCTTCTTTAGTTCGCGCAATTGGCCCAGGTTGCCGTATAGCCTGGTGGCGGCGTTTTCCCGGACGGCGCAGGTGTTGATAACCACCACATCCGCCTCCGGGATACCCTGGGTCCGGATACCGCCCTGGCCTGGGACTGGCACGTAGCCGGCCTCTTCGAGCAGCCCGGCCATCCGCTCGGCGTCGTGCAGGTTCATTTGGCAGCCGAGCGTGCGTATGGCGTAGGTTGGCGCGTTCATCGGGGTACAGGATAGTGATCTTGCCCTGCTGCCTGGTGCCAGCCCTCGCCCCGGGGCTTATGCGAAACCTCAACCTCGCGAGAAAACGGGAGTGACGCTGTGCTTTGGTCTGCTGCCCGGTGCCGCCGCCGTCGCCCGATGCCGCCGCCCACCGTTGACCGGTCCACTCGCCCACGCCCGGCCAGGCAACCAAGCAACCACTAAAAGCCAGGTCTGAAGGTGGAGCTGGGCAAAGGCAGCTCGGGGCAATTGGTTGTCAACCAATCGATGAACTCAATGTATCCAAGGCACGTCCCACGGGCTTTGAACAGCTTGCGACCCTTGGCATTCTTACCAACCAGACCGACTTCAGTGTTGGCGTAAAGCGGCGTCCCCAGCGCCTCAATCTGACTGGCAGCCACCCGGCGGGGCGGCTTGCGAAGACGGTGTACCACCAGGTAGGACTCGAAAACCTCGATTCGGTGGGCCTTTGAGGCTCTTGAAATCACCAACAAGACCAACCCTGCGACCAGCACAGTTATGCCGCCGGCTTTCGTTTCCCAGGCATGGCCAAAAACAAAGCCCAGGGGCACAAGAATCAGCCCCAACACAATCACAAAGGCGCTAAGGACCAACTGCGCCGCCGCATCCGACTGGTGTTGTGATACCGCGAATAGCACTCCGGCTTTCGGATTCGCTCCCGGCAATTGTCCGGGGTGCTTGGCCTTCCATTTGGCGTCTCTCCGCCGAGCGATGGCAAACCCTCTCGCGGCCGCCGCCATTCCTAGGCCCGTGCCTAACCCAATCCCTAAGCCGGAAAAGAACGATGACACTGTCTACAACCCGGTCTCTCAGGCGGCACGCCGGCTGCCACCTGCGGCGACACGCCGCAAGAAGCCCGGGCCAATTGGCGGAATCAACATCACTCAACGGTAACAGCCAGGCTACCGACCAGCCTTGAGGGATCGTCTCCAAGGCTGCTGCCCGGTGCCAGCCCTCGCCCCAGGGCTTATGCGAAACCTCAACCTCGCGGGAAAACGGGAGTGACGCTGTGCTTTGGGCTGCTGCCCGGTGCCAGCCCTCGCCCTAGGGCATATGCGGAACCTCAACCTCGCGAGAAATGTGAAGGTTGGCGCGTTCATCGGGGTACAGGTTTGCGATGTGGATCATGGTAGGGGAGGTCGACTTGGCTTTCCCTTATTGTGCCCGGTCGCTAGGGTGAGCCTCATGGTCACACGCTCTGGAAAGCTTCGCACCACAATAACCACCGGAGCGTTGGCGACCGGGCTGCTGTTTGCCCTGACAGCCTGCGGCTCCAGCCCTGCCAGGACCCTAAACACAGCCATCCCACACGGCACTGACCGGCCCACGTCGACCGGCGGAATCGGCACCATGGTCAAAGGCCCCCTCCCCACCAACTCCGGCCAGCAAATGGCCCAGCTGAGCGAGCCATTGTTCCCGCTGGTCTTGGCGGCGGCTGATCCCTCCCCGGCCAACCCAAGCTATTCGCCAGTCTCGGTCTACCTGGCCTTGGCTTTGACCGGCAACGGCGCCCGAGGCAATACCGCCAGCCAATTTGAACAGCTCCTGGGCGGCGGAATAGAGCAGATCAACGAAATCGCCACCGGCATGATGACCGAATACGTCACCGCTGCCGATGGCCCCACCTTGTCAGTGGCCAATTCAATTTGGCTCAATACCGGCTTCGAGCTGGATCCTGCCTTCTTCGAGACAGCCCGTTCGGTTTTCCGGACTGAACCCACCGTGCTTGACCTCCAGGCCGAGGGCAAAGACAAGATCAACGCCTGGGTCTATGACAAGACCAACCACCTGATCCAGCAGATCGTCGACCGGGTCACGCCCGATGCCGTCGCTTTCCTGGTCAATGCCCTTTACTTCAAAGGGGCTTGGGTCACGCCATTCGACGAAGCTGCCACCACCGATGAACCATTCGCTCTGCTAGACGGCTCGACGGTGCAGGCACCAACAATGGTGGCTAGCGACTTGGCTTTGCCTTACTTCAAGTCTGATTCAGGCGAGGGCCTGGTCTTGCCTTATGAAGGTGGGCGCTTTGCCATGCTTTTGGTCATGCCGGCCGGTGGCCCCGGTAACGTCGCCTGGGACGGCCAGGCCATAGCCAGCTGGTTGACGGCAGCACAGGAACGCGATGGCGTCGAACTGCACCTGCCAAAGTGGGAATCGGAAACATCGGCCAAGCTGGCCGGGCCGCTGATGGATTTGGGGCTGATCGACGCCTTCACCGATGCCGCCGATCTGACCGGTCTTGGCCAGGCGGCCCCTGACGCGCCGCTGGTCATCTCCGAGGTAGCCCACAAGGCCGTGGTCAAGGTCGACGAAGCCGGCACCGAGGCGGCCGCTGCCACATCGGTCGGAGTCAGGGCCGGAGCCGCCTTGCCCGGCGCCGAGCCGGTAGTGGTCCGCTTCGATAAGCCCTATGTCTTCGCCATTGTCGACCTTGACAGTGGGGTGCCACTCTTCTTGGGCCAGGTCACCAACCCAACTGCCTAATCACCGATCTCCTCTTGTTCCAACAAACGCCTGGTCACCTCCGTGGCCAGACCTGGCGGATAACCCTTGCGGGCCAGCATCGAAACAGTCCGGCGTAGCCGCGCCTGCGGCTCGACCCCACGGGTTGAAGCCAGTTTTTTCGCCGCCAGGGCCTCGGCCTTGGTGGCCTGGTCATCCGGGCTGACTTGGGCCATGGCCGCCACCGCGGTTTCGTCATCGACGCCGCGCCGGCGCAATTCCTGGGCCAAGGCCAGGCCCACCAGACCTCGCTCGGAGTGCCGGGTGCGTACCAGCATGTCGGCATAGGCTTGGTCATCGACCAGGCCAACCTCCTCAAAGCGGTCCAACACCCGCTCGGCTACTTCAGGTGGTACACCGCGTTTGGTCATTGCCACGTCCAGCTGAGACCTGGACCTGGGAGCAGCGGTCAATAACCGCAACCCAATAGAGCGGGCAAGTCCTTCTGCCTGGGCCGGCGTCAGCACCCTAGGCTCATGCCCGTCCTGGTCACGGCCAAAGGACCGCCGGGCAGTCCCCTGCTTTGGCACCATCACCCGGCCAGGCCGCTCAGCTAGGAGACCTCCGGGCCGGCCGGCCCAGATGCGGTGGCCTTGGCCGCCTCGACCTGGCCGGGCGCGCCAGCGCCCGGCTCACTGGCCTCTGTGATTCCCAGCTCAGTCAGGATCTGTTCTTCGATCTGCGCCGCTAGGTCAGGATTGTCTCGTAGGAAGCTGCGGGCGTTCTCCTTGCCTTGACCTAGTTGGTCACCCTGGTAGGTGTACCAGGCGCCGGATTTGCGAACCAAACCGTGTTCAACACCCAGGTCAATTAGCCCGCCCTCGCGCGAGATGCCCTGGCCGTAAAGGATGTCGAACTCGGCCTGTTTGAACGGGGCCGCCACCTTGTTTTTGACCACTTTGACCCGAGTGCGGTTGCCAACCGGTTCGGTGCCCTCTTTCAGGGTTTCGATCCGGCGCACATCTAGACGCACCGAGGCATAGAACTTCAAGGCCCGGCCGCCAGAGGTTGTCTCAGGCGAGCCGAAGAAAACGCCCACCTTTTCTCGCAGCTGGTTGATGAACACAGCCGTGGTGCCGGAAGCCGCCAGTGCACCGGTGATTTTGCGCATGGCCTGCGACATTAGCCGGGCTTGCAAGCCCACATGCGAATCGCCCATTTCGCCTTCGATTTCCGCCTTGGGCACCAAGGCCGCCACCGAGTCGATCACCACAATGTCCAGCGCCCCCGACCGGACCAGCATGTCGGCAATCTCAAGGGCTTGTTCGCCGGTGTCTGGCTGGGAAACCAGCAGGTCATCAGTGTTGACACCTAACCTGGCGGCGTATTCCGGGTCAAGGGCATGTTCGGCGTCGATGAAGGCAGCGATACCGCCGTTCTTCTGGGCGTTGGCCACAGCGTGTAGAGCTACTGTGGTTTTGCCAGAAGCCTCCGGCCCGTAGACCTCAACGATCCGCCCGCGCGGCAGCCCGCCAATGCCCAAAGCCACGTCAAGCGCAATTGAACCAGTGGGGATGACCTCGATGGGAGCGTGCGTCTCATCCCCCAGCCGCATGATTGAACCTTTGCCGTACTGGCGGTCGATCTGTGCCAAAGCACTGGCCAGCGCCTTGTCTCTGTCCTGTGCTGCCATTTGGCGGCTCCTAACCTGAGTACTTCAAAACCCGACGCCTAAACGGTAGACCGAGGTACCGACATCGGGCGCATAAGCCAGACCGGCCTGTGGACGACCGCCTGGTCTTCACAAATCCTACCGCGTACAAATGTACCAGGACGCATCGACACGCCGCGCTCACCTCGCCTGACGCCGCCGCTTGGGCGGAACCGGTGCGCGGTAAGCCCAGCGCAAATCGTCGCCAACCTCCATCGCGTCGCAGAGCGCGTCCCAAACTTGGCGCGGCGGCGTACCACCGGCCAAGGCCTCCTCGGCCGTTCGACCGCCGAGCGCGCCAATCACCAAATCACTGGCCAACGACTTGGCGTAGGTGGCGCCGAAGGCTCGGTCCATCGACTCGGTAAATTCGCTGTGCCGCACCTCGACATTGTTCCATCCTCACCCGGCGGCGGTCGTGTCGTAGGTCCGTGGCAGAGTTGATCCATGACCAAATCCGGCCTGGAGCATTTCAGTCCCGCCACGCGGGCCTGGTTCCAGGCTGCCTTCGAGGCTCCAACGGCCGCCCAGGTTGGCGCCTGGGACGCCATTGCTGCTGGCCATCACGCCTTGGTGGTGGCACCAACCGGTTCGGGCAAGACCTTGGCGGCCTTCCTCAGCGCCATCGACCATTTGATGACTTCGCCGCCCCCGGCCGAACGCCAAGCCCGCTGCCGGGTGGTCTACGTCTCACCGCTAAAAGCCCTGGCCACCGATGTGGAGAGAAACCTCCGGGCGCCGTTGACCGGCGTCTCGAACCAGCTGGCGGCGGCCGGCCGGCCGGTACCGGAGGTAGCAGTGGGCCTCCGCACCGGCGACACACCCACCTCGGAACGCCGCAAGTTTGCCACTAAGCCGCCAGATGTGCTTATCACCACACCAGAATCGCTTTTCCTGGTGCTAACCAGCGGCGCCAGGGCTGGTCTGGCCGGGGTCGAAACCGTCATCATTGACGAGATCCACGCCCTGGCCGCGACCAAACGCGGTGCTCATTTGGCCCTGTCGCTTGAACGGCTCGACGCCCTGCTGGCTACCCCGGCCCAACGCGTTGCCTTGTCTGCCACCGTCAAACCAGTGGCGGAGGTGGCCAGGTTCATTCGCGGCGCGGCCGAGCGACCAGCTGACCAGCCCCGGCCCTTGGACTTTGGGGCCGGCGACGGCGACGGGGTGGCCACTGGGACAGGCACCTCAGCCAAAACCCCTGACCAGGAAGCTCAGGCCAGGCCACCCACGGATCCACCTATTAAGGACGCCAAGGCCAGGCCTCCACCAAGGCCGCCAGGCCGGGAGGTAGTGATTGTCCAGCCGCCAGCCAACAAGGTGATCGACATTGAGGTCCGCCTACCGGTCGAGGACCTGGCCGATCTGGCCGCCAACACCTTGCCAGAGGTTATCGAAGGCGACCTGACCGGCGACGCGGCCGGCGCCATGCGCGGGGCCTCGATTTGGCCTCACGTCCACCAAGCCGTGCTCGACGAGATCGAGTCGCACCGCTCAACGCTGGTCTTCGCCAACGCCCGTCGCGGGGCGGAACGCCTGGCGGCGCGGCTAAACGAGGAGCACTACCAGCAGGTCACAGGCGAAACCCCAAGAACCACTGCGCTGACCCACACCGAGCAACACGCCCAGGCCAACTCGGTGGCCTCTCTCGAAGCAACTGTGGCCTTGGCCCACCACGGTTCAATGAGCCGTGAGCGCCGCACTGAAATCGAAAACCAGCTCAAGGCCGGGTTGTTGCCGGCGGTGGTGGCGACCAGTTCGTTGGAGCTGGGCATCGACATGGGGGCAATCGATCTGGTGATCCAGGTTGGGGCACCACCGTCGGTGGCCTCGGCTATGCAGCGCATTGGCCGGGCCGGGCATCAGGTCGGGGCGGTCTCTCACGGTGTGATGTATCCGCTGTTCCTGGGAGATTTGGTGCCCGCCGCGGTGGTGGCTGGTCGCATGGTAGCCGGCCAAATCGAGTCGATCTCACTGCCGCAGAACCCGTTAGACGTACTGGCCCAGCAAATCGTGGCGGCAGTGGCCATGGACAACTGGCAGCTGGGCGATTTGCTGGACTTGGTGCGCGGGGCGGCTAACTTCGAGCATCTTGGACAACTGACCTACGAGGCCGTCCTCGACATGTTGGCCGGGCGCTACCCTTCGGCCGATTTTGGCGAGCTGCGCCCTCGTCTGGTTTGGGACAGGGCCACCGGAGAACTTAGTCCAAGACCAGGGGCGGCCCATCTGGCTCAGGTGTCCGGCGGAACCATCCCGGATCGCGGCATGTACGGGGTCTTTCTGGCCGGGGAAAACCCAGCCTCCAAAGGCGCCAAACGAGTGGGCGAACTCGATGAGGAAATGGTCTATGAATCCCGCGTTGGCGACACCTTTACTCTGGGCTCGTCGACCTGGCGAATTATGCAGATCACGCCCAACGCGGTCTACGTCTTGCCGGCGCCGGGCATTCCCGGCCGTCTGCCCTTCTGGCGGGGAGACGGGCCGGGGCGGCCGGCCGAGTTGGGGGCCAGCATTGGGCAATTCGTCCGCCAAACCCACGCCGCTGGGCCGGGCGCGGTAGGCGATCTCAGGGCGCTGGGACTGGATGCTTCAGCCGCAGCCAATCTGATAGCTCACCTTGACGACCAGGCCCAGGCCACCGGCCAGTTGCCGGACGACCAAACTTTGGTATTCGAAACCTTTCTCGATGAGCTCGGCGACCGACGGGTGATGATCCATTCGGTTTGGGGCGGCCAGGTCAACGGGGCCTGGGCGGCGGTACTGGCTCAGCGGCTGCAGCAACGCTACGGGCTGGATGCGCAGGTCATGCACAATGACGATGGCATCATGCTGCGGCTGCCGGAAACGGTCGAGGATGAGGCGGCCACACCCGTAGGCGATCTGCTGCTGGACCCGGACCAAGTCAGCGCCCAGGTGACCGAGGCGATTAGTTCGACCGCACACTTTGCCGCCCGTTTTCGTGAGGCGGCGGCTCGTTCACTGACCTTGCCGCGCCGGGCCGGCAAACGCCAACCTTTGTGGCAGCAGCGTCACCGAGCCCACCAGTTATTGCAGGTGGCCGCCAAATTCGATGACTTCCCCATTGTTCTTGAGGCGGTCCGCGAATGCCTCCAAGACGACTTCGACGTACCAGCGCTGGAACGGCTGATGCGGGCGGTCGACGACCGCTCGGTCCGGGTGGTTGAGGTCCAGACCGACACTGCCTCGCCTTTTGCCAAGTCGATGACCTTTGGTTACACCGCGCAGTTCCTCTATGACGGTGACGCGCCTCTGGCTGAACGCCGGGCAGCGGCCCTATCACTTGACCCGAACTTACTGGCCGAATTGCTGGGCCGCGGGGAGGCCAGCGACCCGGCCGATCTGCTCGACGCGGATGTGATCCTGGCTTTGGATGGCGAACTGGCCTACCGGAGCGATGACCGGCGCCTTAGTACGGCTGAGGGCCTGGTCGATTTGCTGCGCGGGCTTGGTCCGCAGGATTCAGACCAGTTGGAGGCGGCTTGCGAAGGGTCCTGGTCTGCTTGGATAACCAGCCTGGTGGCCGAGCGGCGGGTGATCGAGGTTAGGATCGGGGCCCACCAGCGCTGGGCGGTGGTCGAAGACGCCGCCGCCCTACGCGATGGCCTTGGCGTGGCCTTGCCTGCCGGGCTGGCCGAGGCATTCCTTGAACCGGTCAGCGACCCTCTGGGTGGCTTGTTGCGGCGCTACTTGCGCCATCATGGCCCGTTCACGGCAGCCCAAGTAGCCAGCGAGTTTGGCCTTGGCCTGGCAGTGGCCGAGCGTGAACTCGAAGCCCTGGTCAGGGCGGGTAAGGCGGTGGCCGGCCGGCTGCGGCCGGTTGAAGCCGGCGGTGGCGGCGGCCGGGACTATTGCGATCCGGAAATCATGGCCCGCGCCAGGCGGCGCTCCTTGGCCGTTTTGCGCCGGCAAGTCGAGCCGGTGCAAGGCCCGGCCTTGGCCCAGTTCGCGGCAGTTTGGCACAAGTTGGGGCGGCTGCGCGGGGCCGATGGCGTGCTGCAGGCCATCAACACCCTGGCCGGGGCGCCCCTGCCGGCCAGTTCAATCGAAACCGTGGTTTTGACCGCTCGGGTGACGGATTATGAACCGGCCATGTTGGACGAGTTGATTACTTCTGGCGAGGTCGCCTGGGTCGGCCAGGGTAAAACCACCGGCACCGACGGCACCATTAGATTGCTGGCGACCAGCACTGACGACGCCTACCTGGCAGATGTTGAACCGGCTGAGGACCCCACAGCCCAGGCCTTGCTTGGACTTTTAGGCCACGGTGGCGCCTTTACTGCCCACGAGCTGGCTCGCCGCCTAGAGATCGACTCGAACCAGTTGCGCTCGGTTTTGTGGGATTTGGTTTGGGGCGGCTGGCTCACCGGTGACTCATTCGCACCGGTCAGGGCGTTCCTGGCCGGTGGCAAGACGGCCCACCGAACCAAGCGCCGGCCGCGCAGCCGGACGCTACTGACCCGGCGCGCTCTGGGCCAGGCGGCGCAGGGCGCTTCGAGTTCGCTTGAACCCGCCCACCTCGGTGATCCCAGGCTGGTTGGCCGTTGGTCGTTGGCGCCAACCCCGGCCGGCCAGTCCTTGGCAATCACCGCTGAGGAAGGACTGGCGGCCACCGCGACCAGCCTGCTCGAGCGCCACGGCGTGCTGACCCGCGGCGCGGTCAAATTGGAGACTTCGTTTGCCCAGCTTTATCCGGTGTTGGCAGCGATGGAGCAGGCTGGTTCGGTTCGGCGGGGCTACTTTGTCGAGCACCTGGGCGGCTCACAGTTCGCCCTGCCGCCTTGCCCGGATCAGTTGCGAGCCTCGGCCGAATCGGGTGGAGTCATCATTGTGGCCTCGGCTGACCCGGCCAACCCATACGGGGCGGCCTTGCCATGGACGGAAGCGGCTGGTGGCCACCGGCCCAGCCGGACGGCTGGGGCTTTGGTGGTTTTGGTCGATGGCCAACTGTCGTTGTATTTGGAGCGCGGCGGCAAAACTGCGCTCAGTTTTGGCCAAGCTGAAACGGTTTCCAAGGCGGCACTGGCCCTGGTCCAGGCGGTCAAGGCAGGCCGGTTACCCACGCTGAAGGTGGCCAGGCTTGATGGCGAAGACGCGCTGGCGGCCTACGCCGAACGCCAAGACTCAGTCTTGGCCCTGGTCCATGCCGGGTTTGCCGTCACCCCGGCCGGCCTGACCCTAAGGTCTGGCCGTGCCTGAAGGCGATATTCTGCGCCGGGTAGCCGCCCGTTTGGGCCAGGCCATGGTGGACCGCGAAGTGATCTACTGTCTACTGCGCTGGCCCACACTGGGTGGGGTCGACCTGGCCGGGCGCACCATCACCGGTATCGAGGCCTACGGCAAACACGTAATGATGCACTTTGACGACGGTTTCACCTTCCGCTCCCACCTGCGAATGGATGGTTCTTGGCGAATCGAGCGGGCTGTTTCCGGGCGACCGAATCCGACCGGGCGAGCCAAGTCCTGGCAGGCCAGGGCCGTAATCGGCAATCAGGATTGGGTGGCTATTGGCTGGCGCCTGGGTATGGCTGACCTGCTGCGAACTCGTGACGTTGATCGTCTCCTCAAGCCGCTGGGGCCGGATGTCATGGCTAGCGATTTCGATCCGACCCAGGCGGCCAAAAGGCTGTCGAGCCAGGGCCAGCGCTGGATTGGTGCGGCGTTGTTGGATCAAAGCTTGGTGGCTGGAATTGGCACCATTTACATGGCTGAGTCGCTCTTCAAATGGCAAGTCAGGCCCAACCGGCCGGCCAATCAAGTCGAGGATTTGGCCGGTTTGTTGAGTTACGCGGGGCGGATCTTGAACCGTTCGGTTGCGGCCGTTTCTCCCACCGCTACCGGCCAAACTCGAGCCGGCTGGATCACAATGGTCCACGGCCGTGAACACTTGCCCTGCCGGTTGTGCGGCACGGGTATCGAAGTCATGATGGTGGGTTCGGCGCCATTTGACCGCCCGGCTTTCTACTGCCCCACCTGCCAGGAACGGTAGGCCTATTAGGCGCCAGCGGTTGTTGGCCACCAGGGACCAAGTGCCATTCGCCGGCCCTTGGAGACGTTTTGAGTCACCAGGCTCCGGTCGCCTTGGCGCGGTCCGCGCGAAGCGCTGGTGGGCGGAGATGCGGAGTGCGTGCCTAACGATGCGGCTGCACACTGCCTGGGCGAGATGCCGGCCCAGTCAGGACCGGCATCAGCTAAAAGCGCCATGGGGCTAGCGCACACCAGCCATTGGACGGTTACGGGCTTCCAGCAAACCCTCTGGGGTGTCAGGAATCCAATTGTCCTCTGCCAGCGCCATCCGATCGGCGACCTCACGCAGAGTTGCCCAAAGCGGCAGCTCAAGGGCCTCGCAAATGGCGGCCAGGAGCTCTGAAGAAGCTTCCTTTTGGCCCCGCTCGACCTCAGAGAGGTAGCCCAGCGAGACCTTGGCGGCGGAAGAAACCTCGCGCAGAGTGCGGCGCTGGCTCAGCCGCACAGAACGTAGAACCTGCCCCAGTTCGTCTCTGAGCAACATGGCTGGCTTGGCACCCCCTTCCACCGGGTTTCGATTCGCGACAGCTTGGCTGGTCTGCGGCCTAGCCGGCATCTTGTTGGTAATACGGTACCGCTTCACGGCGGCATGTCCATTACGGTCAGTTGTCTGGTTCGATACTAGTTTGTTCACATTACTAACAAACGCCGCACCGGCCGCCTATATTCCTTCGGTTTGCCTAATTGTGGCATCGGCCAGCTCGAGTGCCCTGGTCACGGTCAACAGCCGGACTTGAGCCCGGTCGCCTTCGACCCGCAAAGCCCGGATTGCCGGAGTGTCCTTGGCCCAGGAGCAGGCCACGAAGACCGTGCCAGGTTCAAGCCCATAGGCCGGGTCCGGCCCCGCCACGCCAGTAGTAGCAATACCCACGTCAGCCCCAAGAACGCGCCGGACACCTAGCGCCATCTGCCCCGCGGTGGTGCCGTTTACAGCGCCACGGTCCTCCAACAACTCCCCGTCAACCGCCAGCAGATGATGTTTGACATCCGGCGAATAGGCCACCACACCACCCCGGAACACATCGCTGGCACCGGGCACATCGACAATTGACGCACTTAGCAGACCACCGGTTAGCGATTCGGCCACGGCCACCGTCAGTGAGCGCTGCCTCAACAGTTCGATCAGCTGGTTGGCCCGGCCTTCGTTGTCAAGGCTGCCGGGCGTTCGCCAAGGTGCCACTGACTTATTCCTTTCATTTTGGGGACTGTGAGGAATCCGGGTTCAAACCGACCCGTTGGCGCAGGCGGGCCAGCCGCTCTTCGACAGAGGGCTGGAATCTGGCGCCCGATGCCGGCCCTTCGCCACCTGGCCCGGCCTGGCCTTGACCAGGCGGTGCGGTCCGCGCAGTCAACGGTGGGCCGGCCGGCAGATCCTCTCTTAGCTGGGTTCGCAGGGCTTCAGTTCGCCGCCGGATCTCGGCCAAAGTTGCCTGATCTGGCGCACCGGGCGGTTGGCTGGTTGGAGGTGACCCAGTGGTCTCCATCGCGGCTGGTTGACCAAAACCAGGTGCCTTTGTGGCTGGAGCCCCACCCCCAAATTGAACCGGTCCCTCAGGCCCGGCCGGCTCGGCCGGGACCGGAGCACCAAAGGCGGGCAACTGCACTGGGGACGGCTGAGGCAGAACCGGCGGCGCTGGCCTGACAGGACGAGCTGGTCTTTGAGGTGCCGGCGTTCGGATTGGCCTGGCCGGACGGATCGGCGTGGCTGGCCGGATCGGCGTGGCTGGCCGGATCGGCGTGGCTGGCCGCGCCGGCGAAACTGCTTCGGCTTGGCCTGGCGACTGGGCCGGGCCAGGCGTTTTCGCAGGTCGTGGTGTTTGGGCTGGTCGTGGTGTTTGGGCTGGTCGTGGTGTTTGGGCCGGGCGAGGCGTTGTCGCTGGTCGAGGCGGCTGTTCAGGTTTGACCGGGCTGGCCGGCCTGATCGGGGTGGCCGGCCTGGCCGATTCTGCCTGCCTTAGCGGCCGGGACACCTTGGCCCGCGACGCCGAACTGGCTATCCCGGCCGGCCGTTCCACTTCAGACCAGCTAGGAGCCGCAATGCCACTAGGACCGCCGCGTTCGGCCGGCGCCTTGACCGCGGCCTTGGATCCTTGGTCGTCTTCCCAGCCTTCAACTGGCCGGTCAGCCTTGACATCGGCGGTGGTGACGTCACCGGTTCCTTGTTTCTCCTCAAGTACCTTGGCCAACGGGTCATTGGCTGCCCGCCGTTCTTGCCAAACCGTCCAGATTCGCGCCAGAATCGCAAAACCAGTCGCCACGGTCACCGCCACGGCCAGAATCATTGTGACCGCTGCCATCGCCCAGAGCCAGGTATAGGTGGGCCAAGCCCTGGCCAATATGTACAGCGCAACGGCAGCCACCTGCAAGGCGGTCTTCAGCTTTCCGCCGGCCGTTGCCGGGATTACCTCATGGCGCACCACCACTAGTCGCGCCACGGTCACCAGCAGCTCGCGCAGCAAGATCAGCACCACCACAACGAGCGACAGCTCTCCATTGATCGTCAAGGCAATCAGCGCCGCTGCCATCAGTGCCTTATCAGCTATCGGGTCAGCCAGTTTGCCAAAGTCAGTTTCCAAGTTCCGCGAACGTGCCAAAAAGCCGTCCAGCTTGTCGGTTGCCGCAGCCAGCAGGAAAACGCCGCATGCGATCAGGCGCCAATTCAGTTGGCCTTCGCCACCTTTGAAGAAGACAACCAGGAAAACGGGCACCAGTACCAGCCGCAACACCGTTAGGGCATTGGCGACGTTGACTACCGGGGCTGAGGACCGGTCAACCTCAGGCACGCTGGACACGCTCTGTAGCCTACCGGCGCGCAGGTCAGTTGGGCTGCGACTGGCCACCAATACCATCTTGACCTGCGGTGGATTGGGGCATCTGCCCCGCTCGAAGACACTTACAACAATCGATTCTTGAGGGTCACTGCCTCCTTTGCTGCTGGAGGTAGGTAGAATGACTCTTTACGGCTTGCAGGGCAGAACAGCTCCTTTTGCCAGGTGCCCGGAGGCATTCGCGCCTGTTGGACAGGTGGTTCGCGGCGGTGTAACTGACAGATGACGCAACCTGATGCATCCCAGGGAACAGGGGAATGAGGATGATGGGTTCCAAGTTTGGGCGGCAATTATCTTTGGCTTGGGTGACGTCAGCCAGTATCGGTATTGCCCTAGTGTTCAGCGGCGTTACCCCAACTGCGAGCGCTGCCCCACCCACGCCAGACCCAGCCGCAAAGGTATCTGACCCTGCTACCTACCAAGACTATCCGGCCAAATACAACACCGAGGAGTATTTGCAGCAAGTCACCACCCCTGGCCGGATTTGGACCGACAAGTCAACGTTCAGTGATGACATCGACACTACACACGGCCACCCTGTGATGGACCCTACCGACACGTTGCCCTTGGGTGCCGATGAACTGGGCGTGGCCCTGTCGGCACTGGGCTCTACCCGGCACATCATTGAAGAGCAGCCGGTGCCGGTCGACCTAGTCCTGGTTCTCGACAATTCGTTCTCGATGAACCAGTGCGTCGACAGCAGCCTGAACTGCAACACCGCAGCCACCTACCAAAACTCACGGGCCTATGCCATGGTGCAGTCCGTCAATTTGGCGATAAAGACCATAATGGCCGCCAACAGTGCCAATCGGGTCGCTCTGGTGCAGTTCGGCACCGGGGCGGGGTTGCTGCTACCCCTGGCCGCACCGACTCCAATTAACGCGGCCGGTGATTACGTATTGTTTCAACCGCCAACCGGTACCGGCACCGCCATGTTTCTGCAGTTCGGCCCGGCTGCCGCCACCAACCGACTCCAGATTGGCGGCACCACAGCTCAGTCGACCAATATGCAGGCCGGTTTTGTCACCGGTATGCGGGTCTTGACGGGCCAGGCCTCGAGCAATGTATCTGGCGCAAACCAGCGGTACCCGAACGTCATCATGTTCACTGACGGTGAGCCAACTCTGTCCTATAGCGACTCGAATTGGTACAACCCAACGTCTACTGCCACTCAAGGGCCGTCTGCGCCGCCAGCGGCCCCCAACAACGTGCCGTTTGGCAACGGTTTTAGGGCGGCATTGGCGGCGGCGCTGCTAAAGAACCAAATCACGGCGGTCTACAACAACCCAACTTTCAACCAGGCCAATGGCTTACCTCAAGTAGACGCCGCCGTCTACACCGTTGGTCTTGGCATCGATGCATTGAGCCCAAACGGTAGAGAAGTCGCCCTGGCCACCCTCGACCCGGTGCATCAGATGACCCCTGGAGCCACTGGCGCCGCGGCCAGGTTCAACACCGCCTGGACCAGTTTCGCGGCCTCGCCCACTGGCCGGGCCCACGTCCAGGTGGTCGGAACGGCCACCACCGGCGGCACCTGGGTCTACTTGGACCAGCCAACGGCGCCTTTTGCCATCTACAACCCCAGGCAGCCCAACGTGCCGGACGTGACCTTGAGTGCAGGCATGGGCTACAACGACGCCTACTATTCGGCCAACACGGCCAGCGACCTGATCGATGCCTTCAACAAGATTATCCAGACCATTACCAACTCAACGCCACAGTATCCAACCCTGATCGAAGGCGACCAAAACGCCACCTCCTCCGGTTTCGTTACCATGACCGACCAGCTTGGCCCGTTCATGCAGGTCAGCGATCCATCATCGATGCTGTTGACCTTCTGCTCGAACCCAGAATCCATCCCGGACCTTGATAATTGCGATCCGGTACACTTCTCGACTCCGAGCGCCACAACACCCAGCCCTGGAGTGACGAGATACACCTTCACCGGCACCTACCAGGCGAACATCCTAGCCGGGCCCCAAAACGTGGCAGGCATTGTTATTGAGGTCAGACGTGACGCCTCGCTGGCCACTGGGGACGTGGTGACCTTCCAGGTTCCGGCCGCATTGCTGCCAATAAACGACTCAGTGGTCACCTTGAGGTCTTCGGCCAGCGGCGTCACTCCAGTGTCGATGCAACGTTACGTTTCCCGGCCGGTCCATCTCTTCTTCAAGGTGGCACCCAAACCAGGTGTGGCTGACGCTATCGCCAACCCACTGTCACTTAACACCGCCAGTGGGGCGCAGCCCGGTGACGGCACGGCCTTGGCGGCATACCTGGCCGCAAACACCGACACCAATGGGCAGGTCCGGTTCTACTCCGACGATTTCACTGTCACAGGCAGCGGCGTAAGCAGGACAGTGACACCACTCTCTATTGCCGTCTTCACTCCGGCGATGGCTAATCCGTTCTACCGTTTTGGCACCAACACTCCGCTATTCGCCGACTCGAACTTGACAGTCCCACTGACCCTGGCTGACTGGAACGCCCTGCCCAACGCGGCAACGGTTTACTACGGCAACACCGTCTACTACTACGATGATCCGCCCACCAACAGCGTTGTGGCGGTGCGCACCGATGCGCTGGCCACAACCAAGGCACAACTGGCGGCGGCCGAGGACGCCACCCACCAGATCGCCGCCGTCGGTGGCCAGATGACAGCACCAGCTGGCCTGCTAAATTTCGCCCGTCCTGGCGACTTGGACGCAGTCAAGTGCCTGCCTGGCGACTCAGGCTGGGATACAAGCGGGCCAACCTGCGCCGATCCCACCGGCGCGTACGGCAACCTAACCGACACCGCCACCTATGCCCGGCTAACCCAGTTCACCTCCGAGGTTCCGACCAGACTACTGGGCAACAACGCCTTCCTGGCCTACAACCTGCCCGGCCAGCTGGCCATTAGCAAGACGGTGCAGGCCGCGCCAGGGCTCAACCCCGATCCGGCCACCCCCTTCACATTCACGGTCAACCTGCGGGAGGACAACGCGGCCGGCGCCCCTATCGTGGGCGACTTCGACTACTGCATCTTTGACCAGACGGACCTGACCTTGCCTGTCAGTTGTCCCGGCACCATCGCCGATGGCGACAGCCTAACCATCACAGCTGAGCAAACAGCCATAATCTACGGCCTGCCTGATTCGACCTACTGGTCGGTCAGCGAGCAGGCGCCACTGCCACCGGGATTCACCAACACCCAGCCCGCCGGGGGCACCACCAGCGGGACTATCACCGCACCGGACACCTCTACCGCCAGTTTTGTCAACACCTACGCGGCCGCCCCAGTTGATATCGCGGCGAACGCCTCCAAGACTCTGACCGGGCGGCCGTGGGCGGCCGGTGACGTGTTCCAGGCCAGGATGTGCCCGTACCCCCTGCCCGGTACCGGCAGCGCCGTGCAATGCGATGTCGAGACCTTCCAGCAGATTGGCACTACAAACCAAGGCACGGTTACGTTCCCAAGCCTGACCTTTGACACACCGGGCGTCTACACCTTTACGATCTCAGAGGTCATCGATAACCCAACACCGGGGATCTCGCATTCGGCGGCGGTCTTCCAGTGGACGGTGACGGTGACCGACAATGGCAGCGGCCAGCTGGTGGCGACGGAACAGTGGACGCAGACAGTCGACCACAATGGCCTGCCCATCACTCCGCCCGCGCTGGTCACGGAAGCCGAATTCGAAAACACCTACGACCCGAATGCCATCAGCGAGCCGTTGACCGCCACCAAGATGATCAGCGACAACTCGCTGGCCGGAGGCAATCTGCGCACCCCAACCAGCTCCTTCGACTTCACCTTCAGCTACCTCGGGGCCGACCTCCAGTCAGGGGGCAACCCGGCGGTGCCGCCGCCACTGTTCTACCCGTCCGATCCGGGCCCGGTGACGGTGGCCTCGGCCGGCTCGGCCATCCACTCCCCGGCCGTCATCTACACCCCAGACCACATTGGGCACAGCCTCTTTTTCAACGCCGTCGAATCCGGGTCCGGCGTGCCGCCCAACGTCACCGTTTCCGATGCCGTCTGGTTCTGGCAGGTCGCTGTCGCCACCGACCCAGGCTCGGGTGATATTACGTTGGCGGTGACCAATTGCGTCACGACCCAGGCGGCTATTACCCCGGCCGCCCCGTTTGGCAGCTGCGACCCCACCGCCGCCGGTGCCTGGGCGGCTACCAGTGAGGATGACCGCCTGTTTGTCAATACCTATTCCCCTGACGACGTCGACGCCTTCTTAGAAGCAGTCAAGACTCTTCAAGGCCGTCCGTGGACCACTGCCGACTCGTTCAGCTTCACGCTAACCGCCAACGACCAGGCCACCACTGACGCGCTGACCAGCGGGGACATTGCCTTTGACACAAGCTCAGCGACTTGTCCTGGTGTCACGGTCACCGGCCAAGAAGCCACAGTCACAGTTGACTCCACCGCCCAAACCAGTAATCAGGCGCCATTCTGCTTCGCCCTTACTCTCAGCCAGCAGGGCGCCTACCAATTCGCCTTGACTGAGACCGGTCGCACCGGCCCAACCAACGGCATGACATACGACACCCACACTGCCATTTTCGACGTGGTTGTGACCGGTGGCACCACCGCCGGCCAGCTCCAGGCTGATGTGACACTGCGCAACTCGCAGAACGCCACAGCCCAGTTTGTCAACCGCTACCAGGCGACCCATAGCTTCGCCGGGCTGAACCTGTGGAAAGACCTGACCGGCCGTGACCTGGCGATAGGTGAGTTCTCGTTCACGCTGACGGGGTTAGACCAAGCCGCCTGCGACAAAGCGTCGCTGCCGTCACCGCCGCCATGCACGGTGCCGTTTACGAACGCCAACGGCACCGGCGACCCTATCTACACTCATTTGCCAGCCCAGTTCTCCTTCACCCAGGACGACCTAGGTGAGACCTTCACCTACACCGTGGTCGAATCGACCACTCCGGCTTTGGGCGGGGTCACCCATGACACCACGACTTTCACGGTCACACTTACCCCCCAGTTCGACCCGGCTACCGGCACCATCTACGTGTTGACGGACGTGACCAGCTCGGCCGGTGGCACGGTCAGTTACGATTCGCGCACCGACCCCACTCCATTGCTGACCTTTGCCAACACCTACCTGGCGGCGGCGGTTCAGGCCAGACCAACGTTTACCAAGACGCTCTCAGGCCGGGCTTGGACCCAACAAGACGAGTTCAGTTTCACCATCACTGCCTTGACACTGGGGGCGCCAATGCCCGCGCTTACTGACATCACGGTCGGTTACGCCGACCAATCAGGTAATACGGCCCCGTTCGATTTTGGTGATATCACCTTTAGCAGTACTGGCGTCTTCCAGTACGCCGTGGCAGAAGTCACCCCAAGTCCCCTACCTGGCGGGATGGTGATCGACCAGACACCTTCCATCGTCACAATTACCGTGACCGATGACGGACAGGGCAACCTTGTCGCCGCGATCGACTATGACGGCATCGCCTTCCCCATAAACCGCGATTTCGTCAACTTCTATCAGCCAACCGCGGCCACCGTTTCGTTGTTATTCACAAAGACGCTGACGGGCCGGGCTTGGACCTCGGCAGACTCTTTCGAGTTCAGGATCACGGCAGTGACACAGACGGCACCGCTACCGCCTGCGTCGTCAGTGACTGTGACCCGGGCCAACCGGAACTCATTCGGCTTTGGACCCATCGTCATCACCCAGGCGGGCGTTTTCCGGTACTCGGTTATGGAGACCCGGCCCTCAACTGTGACCAATGGGGTAAGCCCGGACCCGAATCCCCGCACAGCGGTGGTTACCGTGGTAGACGACGGCCAGGGCAACCTTGTGGCAAGCGTCACCTACCCAAATGGCCAGGCGTTTATCAACACCTATTCGCTGGTCCCTGTACCCTCGCCACCGACGCCGCCGTTTGGACCACCTCTGGTCGCCACGGGCGGCCAGCTTGTGGGCCAAGGGTTGCCGTTTGCGCTGGCGGTCGGGTTGTTGCTGATGGCAGTGGCGATCAGGTTGGTTCGTCGACAGCTAAGAGCCTGAACCGGTGGACCGGCCGCCGGTGCGCAACACCGATCAAGGGCCAAAGGATAGGCAGCCGTCGAGCAGAAACAGATCCAAGAAGCGCTTCGTCTTGTCATTGCTGTCTATCCTTTTGCTCGCCGCCGGCGGCCTAGCCTTATGGCAGTCAGACCTGTTTAGGTCAGCCCTGTCGCCGGCCGGTGCGCTCCGCGATATGCACGGCAATCTCGTCACCCCCGACCCAGATGCCATTATCGACGACCCGACGGCCGAATCCGACATTGGCCTGCGTTTCAAGGTTCCGTCAGTCAGGCTTGACGTCCCGCTCGGTCAAACGGCAGCGGTCAAAGGACGGATCGGTCCGCCCGGCTTCACCTCCGCCTACTGGGTCTCCAATCTTGGGGTCTGGGTCGAAAACGCTACGGAGGGCACCGTCTACATCGCCGCTCACTCGCTGCGTCATGGCGGCTGGGCCCCCGGAAACGCGCTGTTCGACATTGAAACTCAGCGGTCTATGGTGTTGCCGGGCGACCAGATTGTGGTTGGCGACCAGGTCTATTCCGTGACCGAAACCAAGATTATTGCGAAACCTGAGGTTGGCAAGACCGGGCAGCTCTGGCAGAACACACCAAAGCGGCTGGTTGTCTTCACCTGTCTCCAGAACCGCCAGAACACAGCGTCAACGGACAATATGGTGATTATCGGCACCCTGGTGGAATAGGTCCAGTGGGCTTGTCGACCGTCAGGCAGCCCGGTTCCCAAGCAGGTCAGCCCGGCTGTGGCGGGCCCTCGGACCCACCTAGGTCTGACCCAACCGGCGCCTCGGCGCGGGCCGGGCCAACTGCGGCATCGGAGGCCTCATGCGGGCCGGCCGGTGCCTCGTCTCCCCGCAACGACGCCAACACCTGTGCCAACGATTCAGGCGGCACCAACACATCGCGAGCCTTGGACCCTTCAGAGGGACCAACCACGCCGCGCGACTCGAGCAAATCCATCAGCCGGCCGGCCTTAGCGAAACCGACCCGCAGCTTTCGCTGCAGCATGGAAGTCGAACCGAATTGAGTCGAAATGACCTGCTCGGCGGCCTGCAATAGCAAATCGAGGTCGTCGCCAATATCGTCCTCGATTTGACGCCGCTTATTGGCCGGGGCCACCACATCGGGCCGGTATTCGGCCTGGGCTTGCCCCTTGACGTGGTCCACCACGGCGTGGATTTCGCTCTCCCCAACCCAGGCGCCTTGCACCCGCAGAGGGCGCGAGGAGCCGTAGGGCAAGAACAAGGCGTCGCCCTGGCCAACAAGTTTCTCCGCCCCTGGTTGATCCAAGACCACTCGCGAATCAGTCTGGGATGAGGTGGCGAAAGCCAAGCGTGAAGGGATATTTGCCTTGATGACACCGGTGACCACGTCAACTGACGGGCGCTGGGTGGCCAAGACCAGGTGGATGCCGGCCGCCCGGGCCAGCTGGGTGATGCGCTGGACTGAAGCCTCGACATCGCGGGGCGCCACCATCATTAGGTCAGCCAGTTCGTCCACTACCACCATCAGATACGGGTAGGGCCGTAACACCCGCTTGGAGCCTTCCGGCGGGTGGATGGTGCCGGCTCTGACCGCCTTGTTGAAATCGTCAAGGTGTTTGAAGCCAAAGTTCTCCAGATCGTCGTAGCGGGCGTCCATTTCGCGCACTACCCAGTCCAGGGCCTCAGCCGCCTTTTTCGGGTCGGTGATGATGGGCGTGATCAAGTGTGGAATGCCGCCATAGATGGTCAACTCGACCCGCTTGGGGTCAATCAACACCATCCGCACCTCATCCGGGGCAGCCCGCATCAGCAGGGAGACCACCATGGCGTTGACAAATGAACTCTTGCCGGAGCCGGTGGCCCCGGCCACCAGTAAATGCGGCATCTTGGTCAAATTGGCCACGACGTAACCGCCGCCCACGTCTTTGCCCAGGCCAACCACCATGGGATGACCGTGGCGCCGGGCCGCGCCGCTGGCCAGCACGTCGCCCAGCGGCACCGTTTCGCGCACCTTGTTTGGTATTTCAATGCCAATGGCGCTTTTGCCTGGAATAGGCGAAAGGATCCGAACTTCGGGGCTGGCCACGGCGTAGGCAATGTTGCGCTGCAACTGGGTGATCCGTTCCACCTTCACACCCGGACCCAACTCGACTTCGAACCTGGTAACAGTTGGCCCGCAGGTGAAACCGGTGACACTGGCGTCGACCGAAAACTGTTCGAAAACCTCTTCCAGGGCGGCCACAACAATGCCGGCACCGTCAATTGATTTACCCTTTGGTAGATCCTTGACCAGTAGCTTCGGGTCCGGCAGCTCGTAGAGCACATCCCCGGTGAGCTCGCCTTGAGTGCCGGGAGGCAGGGCCTGAGGCATCAACTTGGTGCCGGCCGGTTCCGGGGCGCCAGCGCCGCCCAAGACCAACGGCCCGGCGTCGACTGCGCCGCCGTTAGTGGTTGGCAACCCTGCTCCGTCTAGTTCGCCACCGTCTTCAGGTGTCACCAGGAGATCGGTGACATCGTCTGGTTCACCCAGGGCGTCTTCAGTTTGGTCCTGTGGCGAACGGTAGGCCTCATCATGCGCGTAGCCGCCTGGCACCCGCGGGCCATCTGCACCCTTTGGCCGGCCGGCACTGGACCCGACCCTAAGGCCGAGCGCTCTAACGCCCTGGCGCAGACGGCGCGGTATTTGGGTGACAGGTGTCTTTGTGACGATCAGGAGGCCAAACAAACCCAGCACCAAGAACAAAATGAAGGCCACCCAGCGGTTGACTAACACCGCCACACCCCATCCGAGCAGACCAACCGCGCCGCCGGCACCACGCACGGCAGCCCAACCGTCGGTGGGCGATGGCAGGCCGCGGCCAATCTCGATCAGCGAGCAGATCGCCACCGCCATCGCCAGGAAGCCAACCAGAATGCGTGAATTGTCTTCCTTCCGGTCGGGATGCCGCATCAGCCGCACGGCCATAAACACCAGCAACACTGGCACGGCTTTGCTCAAGACCCCAACCGACCCGGCTACCAGCCAGTCGATGGCCCTGCCGGCTAGGCCGCTGAGGCCAAACCAGCTTTGCGCGGCCACCACTATGGCCAGGCAAATCAGGCCCAGGGCGCCGCCGTCGCGGCGTTGTTCGGGTGACAGGGCGCGGGCGCCTTGGCCAATCCGGCGCGCCAGCGAGCCAAGGGCGTGGGCCAAGCCCAGCCAAACCGCCCTTAGTGCGCGCAGTGGCCACGCCAGTGGCTGGTCGATGGGCTCGCCTGCCTTGGTCAAGAAGTCTTGCTCCTTTTGTTTGGGCTCGTTCAGTCGACCGGTTGGCGGTCGCGGGCGGCTTCAACGCTACCCGGCTCAGGCCACCCAACCACGCACGTCAGCCGCGAGTCCGAGCTTCTGCTGGCAGCGGTCTAGTTGGGTGCCGGGCGGGGCTGGGGCAAGCCCCTGCCCGGCGCCACAATCAATCGCCTGGCTAGTCGTTGTCTTGGCGGTCCCGCCGGCGGCGGGCCGCGATCAGCAATATGCCTAACGCGACCAACACCGCCGCGATCGCGGCCGGTATGCCAACGTTTGAGCCGGTGAACGGCAAGCCGTTGCTGGTCGAGCCGGCGCCAGCAGCCGAACCCGAGCCGGGTGCCGGGTCGTTGCCAGGCCCGCTGCCCGGCGGCCCAGTCGAAGCTTGGGCAACCACTTGGAACTGGGCTTCAGTTGTGCCGGATAGGGCCCCGGTCAGGACAAACTTGTGCGTGCCGGGATCTGTGCCCGCCGGAATGGCAAATGTCCAGGTGGCCTCGCCATTGGCATCGGCCGTCTGGCTGCCTAGGGCCACCGGCTTCGAATTCATCACTGCGCTAGCCGACTCGCCAGGCTGAAGATTCTTGACCGTAACGGTTTGCTTGGCCCCGACAACCAGTTTGATCACCGCCGCCACCGCCTTGGGCAGGCCCACACGCCAGCTGGTTGTGGTCGAATTGCCAACCGGGTCGGTGAACTTGATGGTGACAATCCCACCCTCGCTTAGGGCGGCAGCCAGATTGCATGACCAGCTGCCGCCAGTGCCAACTGTGACACTGCATAGGATTGTGCCGCTGGCGTTGGAGATCGTTACCGTGCCACCTGACTCGGCCTGACCTTTGAAGACCTTGCCGTCAGTTGGAAGCAACTTCAAAAGTGGCGTTGTCGCCTTGACCTTGACCGCCGCCGGGGCCGAGCTGAAGGTGTGGTTGGCCACCGCCACCGGGGTGGTGTGGACCGCCGGGTCGAGGTATTGCAGGTTCTGCGACCTGGCCAGCAGCTCGGTACCATGCGCCAAAGCGGTGGCAAATTCGCAGGTCCAGTCGCCGCTGGCATTGGCGAACGTGATGCAGACGGATTCGCCCGTCGCACCGGAGACTACCTGAATTTGATGGTTCGGCTCGGCCCGTCCGCTGACGGCCCGCGGCCCGGCCACGGCTGTGGCGAAGGTCGGGGCGGCCGGCGTTGAGACAAACCTAACCGTGACGGTGCCACTGGCCGCAGTCCCGTTGACGGTGAAACCAAAGACCGCGTCCCCCGGCGAACTGGAACTGACGCTGACGCCAAAGGAGCCGTCGGCGTTTAGGGCGGCCAGGCCGGCATCGGACACCACCACGCCTGTCTTGGCGGTGCTCACCCGCACCTCGGCATCTGGCAGGTTGAGCCGGTTGCCCAAAGGCCCAAACAGGGTCACTGTCAGGCGGGCCTGGTCTACCGCGCCGCGACCCAAGGTGTTAGCCAGATTGGCTTCGACGTAACCACGGTTGGTTTCGATGGTCGATTCGGCCAGCGAAGGACCGGATTCGATCGAGGCAAACACCAGGGTCAGCGGCGCACCGGAGACGGTTACCTCTGGGAAACCGGGCAGGGTGATGGACAGGTTGACGGTTTCGGCCGTTGCGTCAGTGACCTGGACCGTGGCCGCCCCAATGGCCGATGTCGCCACCTCGAGTTGGTTTGGTGACGCGCCTTGGGCGCCGGCGATGCGAGCCGAGCCGCTGGCCGTGAATCGAACGGTGACATCGGGCAGCGGCGCGCCGGCGGCGTCTTTGACCCAAACCACGGCGGTGTGGGCGGCCACGCCGTCACTGGGTGTGGTGCCAAGCGAAGCGGTCGCCACGGCCTGTGGCATGGAACTGCTGGCCGCGAACTCGACTTGGGCGGGCGAGTTTTCGACCGTGATTGCGCCGATGCCGGGTGGCAAGGCCGCGGTCACGTTGACTACCTCTGCGGTCAGGTCGGTGATTTCGATCCGCGCGGTTCCCTGAGGCGAGGTCTGCACCGTCATGGTGTTGGGCGGCGTGGCCGTCGAACCGACAATCCTGGCCGCGCCGTCAACCGAGAACGACACCTCTACACCGGGGACTGGCCCACCAAGCGAATCAGTCAAAGTCACCGTGGCCGTGTGCCGGCCTATCGCATCATTGACCACCACGCCAGACGAAACCGCCAACACGGCACTGGCCAGATCCAACGGCTCGTTGCAGCAGGCCGTGAACCGGGCCATATCAGGGCCGGGCAGATTCTCGATTTTCCAACCCTCGTCAGGCCAAGCCGAATCCAGGTTCGCCCAAACCTCAATTCGGTAGTCGCCAACCACTCTTGAAGCCACTGTCGCCACATAAACTCCAGGCGAGGTTTCAGTGAACTCAGAGATATCTAGATTGGACCCAGTCCCGGCCGACCCAAACGCCCGCAAGTTCGCCGCCTTGCCAGTCACCGGGGAGCCAACCAGGTCAATCCAATGGGCCGTTATGGTGACCGTCTGGACACCATCCGCGGAAGCCGGTGTGCCGGAGACCTCAAACCACTCGGTGGCCGCCGGGATAATCAACTCGTAGAACGAGGCATAAACCGACGTTGCGGTCGAAGACTCCCCCGCAATTTGGGCGGTCACCGGATAGGAACCTGGATCAGCCGACCACAATGACATCTCTGCCACACCCAGCAGGTCAACACTAGTGCCAGTAGTGACCGTGCAGGTCGCACCTGGGCCACCATCAACCGACTCAGCTTCGGTGCAACCGGTCGCTGACGTCCCCGCCGGTACCGTAAAGGCCACATCAACCCCACCAGTCAAAACCGGTGGCGTCTCATCCGTCGACACTGTCGCCCTGATTACCTGCGGTTCAAGATGAACCAACGACGCCTCAACCGGTGCCGCCAATGACAACTCCAACGCCGCCGGGATGCTCGGCTCAAACTTCGCCTCCAAGGAAATAGAGGTCAACCAATAGTCAGAGTTGCTGTACCCGACCAGGTAATCCGCTGCCGTAGTCGCGGTCACCTTGATACTCCAGTGACCCGGCGATGTCTCGACCGGAGTGCCGAACGTCGCCCCTGCCGGTGTCGAGGTTATGGCCCTAGTGCCGGTGTTATCGAGCCTGGGCCTCTCTGGTTCCAGCACTCTCGGATGATCAAGATCGGCCTTCACTACGTAGCAGTCCACACCGTCAGCCAAAACCGCAGGATGGGACGCAGTGATCGGGTTGCATGGCTCGATCCACCAGGTGGGCCACCAATCGCCGTGGGGTCGGTAGAAATTGGCCACATCGTTTGGATTTGGCAAGGCCAACTCGGTCACCTGCCGCCTATTCCCGCCAGGCGTACCCGGCTCGCCAAGTTCGACAAAGGCCATGATCCGGAAAGCACCAGGCGAAAGCGACGTCACAGTAGCCACATAAACCCCAAGTGTCGCAGTCTCGGCAAATCTAGAAACCGTGGGTAAGGCCCCATTGTCTGTTAGCAGTAGAACAGTCAACCGGTCAGCTATGCCTGTAAGCGGTTTGCCGGCAGCGTCGTGCGCGGTGACCGTGATTGTGACAGTGTCCCTACCATCGTCGCGCGCCGCATCAGGCGACACCCTCAAGGTATACCGAGCCGTGGTCAGTAGTCCGTGGAGATCCGTAAAGTCAATCTGGGCGGGCGAGTTTTCGACGGTCACGGCGCCGATGCCGGGTGGCAAGGAAGCCGTAACATAGGCAAGCCCAGCCCACGGTGACGTTATCTCAATCCGGGCGACACCCAAGGCTGAAGTCTCAACCGTCAGGGAATTGGGTGGCGTCGCCTCCGAGCCCACAATCTGAGACATGACACTAACCGCGAACGACACCGCGACATCGGGCACACCCATGCCATTCTCGTCAGTCACCGTCACCGTGGCCGTGTGAACACTCACACCATCACTCAGCACCTGGCCAGACGAAACCGTCAACACCGCGCTAGCTACCTGCGGCGGGGAACAACAAGCCACGAAATGGGCCACATCATTCAGGTCCGGTGCTTCTAGTTCGGTCAGCCGGAAACCGTCATCTCTTGAGGTGACCGGACCGGTGTAACTGAAATAGACCTCAACCCGGTAGTTGCCAACCACGGTCGATGTCACGGCCGCCTCGTAAACCCCAGGCTCGGTCTCAACGAACTCAGAAACACTCAAATACGACTCGGTACCAGCCGGCCCGAAAGCCTTCAACTTCGCAGCCAAACCACCAGCCGGAATCTTGAAAATGTGATCCTGAGCCTTAACCCGAACCGTCGCCGCATCATTACCCGTCGACAAACTACCTGGCGTCACCCAAACACTGAAATCCAGCCCCTCAACGCTAGGCGGCGGTTCAACAAACCTGGCTGCCAGGTTCTGCAAACCCATCGAACCTTGGTAGGCGAGCC
>WQXJ01000023.1 GCA_009784895.1 Micrococcales bacterium
AGCAGCTGATGTTGCCAGGCATCCACCCAGCCCGGTAGCCGCCACTCGAAGTAAACCCACAGGCCAGGCCCCGAAAACCCGCCACCCGACCACACTCAACCAAACGTAACCTCAGACGCGGCCGCCACCGGAACGATACTGTGACGGTCGACACCATTGCCCAAGCAGTTCAAGCTATGGAGACACGGCAAGAGGAAAGTGACTTTCTAGTCATCACCAATGAAGAGACATATGCCTTTCTTACGACGATTTCACCGGCCGGCTGCGACGTGGGGCTCGTGGAATACTCGGTCCCCGAGGTGCAGACGCGCGGACTAATTAGGAAACGGCCCAGCGCCATGGAAACGGTGTACCAAGGTGAAGTCTCTACGAGCGCTTTCATGGAGCTAGTGGCAAGCTTCCTGGCCAGCGGCATGCTCGCGCCCGGCTTGCCAGGATTCAAGGTCGACCGCAAGGACAAGCTGCGCCCGCCCGAAATCTACGTTGACTAGAGACAGCGCCTGTCCAAAGTGGTGCCGGCCCGGGTTAGGACTTGCCGGGGTGAATGACCGCTAGCCCAATTTGGCCGGCGGCGGCAATCATGCGGTCGTCGTAAGTGATTACGACATCGGCCCCCGTGGCCTGGGCACCACGTAAGTGCAGAGCGTCAAGGCTCCGCAGGCTCTCGCCGGGAAGGTTCCCGGCCGCCTTGTGGTCGGCCGGTGTCAAGTGCTCAATGTTGATGCTGTCGACCACCTTGTCCACCGCCCTGGGGTCGAGATGGTGACGCAGTCGGAACCGGCCTAGTTCGACCACGAGGATGTCGGTGGACACCATGACCATGTCCGGGTCATCTTCCCAGTCCAGCAGGGCAGCTGATTCGGACTCGTCGACAAGGAACTTCACGGCAGCCGATGTGTCGATGTAGGCCAGCGTGCTCATACGCGTTCTTCGCGCAGCGCGTCGAGTGTCTCGCTGGTGAGCTGGGTGCTCGACCTGCGTTTGATGCCGCGCAGGTCGCCCGCCGGGCGCAGGCGTTTGTATCGTGGCTGGTTCACCGGAGCAAGGGTGGCTACCTCTTTGCCGCGCACGGTGATGATGTATGTGCGCCCAAGCGCTACGCGTTGCAGCACGCCGCTGACATCATTGCGGAGTTGGCGTTGTGGTATTACCTCGGTGGTGGACATGAGGGCAGTCTACAACGCAACCGTAGCAATATGCTACGGTAGCTGGGCGTTGTACTGCCACGGACATGAGGGGCCATAACCACCCGCCGGCTCCGGTCGAGGCCCAGCGACGGGCACCGCAGACCAAACCACGGGAGGATTGCGCATATTCGAATTGTGTTCGACTGACTGTACTGCCCCACGTTTTCGCCGCTATCCTGAACTTGCCCGCGGAGCACTGACCGGCCTTACTGATCAACACATGCGAGAACGGTTTCGCAACACTGATCACAGTTCCGCTACAACTCAAGAGGCAATCGAAGACCCCTTCTCTCGCCGATGAGAGCTCAGAAAGGAACCTTTAATGACACCGAGGTCTTCCGTGGCTCTGCGCCACACAATCGCAATGATCAGTGCAACCGCTATTTTTACCCTGGGCCTGGCCGCCTGCGGCTCGTCCGATGACGCGAACAAAGGAGCGAACGCGGGGGGTGGAGGAGGTGCCTGCAACGGGTCAGGCGAAGTCATCTTCTGGCACTTCTTCGAGGACCGCGAAGCCGACGTAATCACCGAGGCGATCAACAACTTCGAGGCAATGTGCCCCGACATCACCGTCAAAGAGTCCGGGGGCCAGGATGACGATGTGATCATCCAGGCGATCTCGGCCGGCCAGAAAATCGACGTGGCGCTGTCCTCCGCTGGTGATCAGGTCGGCGTGTTCTGCTCCACCGGCGCATTTGAGGACTTGGCTCCGCGCATCGAGGCCGACGGAATCGACATGAGCCAGATCGTCGAGACCGCGGCATCGTACAGCGAGTTCCAAGGAACTCGGTGCACCTTGCCTATGCTGACCGACTCCTACGCGCTGATGTATAACCAGGACATGTTCGATGAAGCCGGCATTACCGACGTGCCGAAGACGCTCGACGAACTGGCCGATGCCGCAGTCAAGCTGACCACGTACAACGATGATGGCTCCATCGACACACTGGGTCTGATGCCCTTCACCTTGTACTACCAAATGACCGAAACCAACTTCGCGGTGACGGTTAACGCCCGTTTCCTGAATGAAGAAGCTACAGCCTCAGTCATCGACTCCGACCCGGGTTGGCCAGTGTTCTTCAACTGGCAAAAGGATCTGATCAAGCGTCTGGGCGGCTACGAAAAGCTAAACGCCTGGTTCGCTGCTATCGGCAACCAGTGGACCGAAGAAAACGACTTCCAGACCGGTCGCGTAGCCATGATGTTTGACGGCGAGTGGCGCACGGCCTTCATCGCGGATCAAGCTCCTGAAATGAACTACGGTGTGGCTCCACTGCCCATGAGCTCAGAAAATGCGGACCTGTACGGGGCCGGCTTCTTGACCGGCAATGTCATCGGGATCCCACAGGGTGCCGGTAACGCAGATGCCGCCTGGTCGTTTATCAAGTACATGGCCCTGAACGAGGACGCCCAGGTGCAGATGGGCAACGGCCTGAGGAACATTCCCACGTTCCTGCCGGCCCTCAACAGCCCGGCCCTGGAGGTTGACGAGCACTATCAAGTGTTCGTTGACGCTGCCTTCAACCCGAACTCTATGACCATCCAGTCCTCGCTGATTGGACCCGCGCCTCAGGAGATGCTCTCAGCCTTCATTGAACGTTGGCAGTCAGGCACGGACACCGACCTGACCGCTGGCTTGAAGAACGTGAGCAAGCAGGTGAACGACCAACTGTCGTTGGCCGGCGTTGGCTAAGGTTGGCCAATCATGAGCCTGGCGATTCGTCGTCGCCTAGCAGCATGGGGGTTCTTGACCCCCATGCTGCTAGGAATCATCATTTTCTTCATCTTCCCCCTGGTCATGACCGTGTACTACTCGTTCACCAGCTACAACATGCTCTCCCCACCCAAGTGGAACAACTTCGCCAACTGGAAGCACCTGTTTGGGAACGATCAGGTCATTGGCAAAGCCACACTTAACACGTTGTGGTTTGTCGCGGTCTTGGTTCCGGTGCGGATTGTGGGAGCCTTGTTCGTCTCCTGGATGCTGACAAAGGCCCGGCGAGCCGGCGGCGTGTTTCGCACCATCTACTATCTGCCAGCGCTGATTCCGCCAGTGGCCTCGACCGTCGCCTTCGTCTTTGTGCTTAATCCCGGTTCTGGGCCAATCGCCTCAATTCTCGGGTGGGGGCCGATCAAGACGGTGCTTTCTTGGGTTGGATTCGACAACCCAGGCTTCTTCGCCGACTCATCGTGGGCTAAGCCGGCCCACGCCTTCTTGGCCTTGTGGGTGTTGGGCGACATCATGGTGATCATCTTGGCATCGCTACTGAATGTGCCGACCGAGCAATACGAGGCGGCCGAAATTGACGGCGCTGGTGCCGCGAGACGATTCTGGTACGTCACAATTCCGAATATTCGGCCGGTGCTGTTGTTTGCGACCATCACGGGGATCATCGCGGTGTTGCAGTACTTCACCCAGCCATCGGTTGCCTCGGCCACGGCCTCAGGCAACATGCCACACGGAGCCGGAGCAGGCAAAATCATGGGCTGGCCGGAGAACTCGACACTGACGTACGGGCAGTTGCTGTACCAGAACGGTTTCTCGTATCACAATTTGGGATACGCCTCGACGATGGCGGTCATGCTATTCCTCGTGGCGGGCGTCGTGATGTTTTTCCTCTTGCGTCGCTTTAGCGACTTCAACCCGGAGGTGGCCAGTTGAACCGCCGGCGCTCACTGCCCGCACTGCTAGCTGACCACACCATCTTGGTGGCACTGGCGCTGATGTTCCTGCTGCCGTTTTGCTTCGTAATCCTGACAAGCTTCATGACATCGGCCCAGGCGGGCTCGGGCCTGTCCTGGCCCAAGTCGTGGCACCCGGAAAACTATGCCGAGGTGTTCGTCAGGCTTGATGTGTTCAAGAACTTCCTCAATTCGTTCAAGTACGCGGGGCTGTCCACGATATTCATGCTGCTTTCGTCGATTCCCGGGGCCTACGCCTTATCGCGGATCCGGTTCAGGGGTTCGCGGGTGATTTTCGTCATGATCATCTTCGCCATGTTGCTCCCGCCGCAGGTGACGGCTGTGCCGGTCTATGTGATGTTTGCTCGCCTGCACTTGACGGGAACCTTGTGGCCACTGATCCTGCCGAACTTGCTGGGAGACGCATTCTCGGTCTTCCTGCTCAGACAGTTCATGCTGACCATTCCCAAGGAATACTCCGAGGCGGCGAAGATGGACGGCTGCGGAGAGTTCCGCACTATGCTCCGTGTCATCGTGCCCATGGCCAAGCCGGGAATTGCCGCCGCCGCCATTTTCATGTTCTTCACCTGTTGGAACGACTATTTTGGTCCGCTGCTTTACACTTCCGAGGCGAAAGAGAACTGGCCAATATCATTTGCGCTAGCGACTTTCAGGGCTCAAAGATCGGCCAACTGGGACCTGACAATGGCGGCGACCATTGTCGCAATGGTGCCGGTGATCATCGTGTTCTTCATGGCGCAAAAGGTGTTTGTACAAGGGATTAACCTAACTGGGGTAAAGGGTTAGCGCCTTGGACAACCGTGAATTGCCGCGGCCACGGGCTTGCTCGGCAGCCCCTAGGAAAGACATGGGAATCTACGAGGAGCTCGGCGTTGAGCGAGTCATCAACGCGGCGGCCACGCTGACGGCGTTGGGTGGAAGCCGGATGCCATCAGTGGTGCTTGACGCGATGAGGGAGGCCGCAGGCGAGTTTGTCGACATGCACCAGCTTCAGCAAAAGGTTGGCGCCAGATTGGCCTGCTTGACCAGGAACGAAGCAGCCTACGTGGCTTCGGGCTGTGCAGCAGGCATGGTGCTGGGCATTCTTGGCTGCCGAACCGGCGGTGAGCTGGAAAAGATTGCCCGCCTTGGTTCGGGCAAGGGCCTGCCCAACGAAGTCATTATTCAAGCCGCCCACCGCAACCCGTACGACTGGGTCATCGCTCTGGCTGGTGCCCGCATGCGAACTGTAGGCAATACCCGGCAGACCTTTGATTGGGAACTCGAGTCCGCCATCGGCGATAACACCGCGGCCGTTCTGCACATTGCGGGAATCCGCTACGCCCCAGGGGCCCTGGGGTTACCCGAGGTGGTCCGCGTTGCCCACGCCCGTGGCATACCGGTGATTGTCGATGCCGCGGCCCAGCTGCCGCCGTGTAGCAACCTGTGGCATTACACCAAGGATGTTGGCGCCGATCTGGCGGTATTTAGTGGCGGCAAGGAGTTGAAGGGCCCGCAGGCTAGTGGCTTGATGGTGGGCACGACAGCCATGATCGAAGCCGCCCGGGCCAACGGGGCACCTCACCAGCGCTTTGCTCGGTCGATGAAAGCCGGCAAAGAGGAGATCGTGGGTTTGCTGGCTGCGGTTGAGCGGTATTTGGCCCTGGACCAGGTGGCCGAGCGGGCCCGCTGCGAGGCGTGGTGCTCGCGGTGGGCCCAACTGTTTTCGCCGGTGCCGGGCGTTCGAACCCAAATTGATCCCCACAATGAGGGGGGCGCGGATCTGCCCAGACTGGCTGTCGAAGTCGATGAGGCCACATTGGGGCGTGACGCTTTCACCGTGGCCGAGGAATTGTGGTCCGGCCAGCCCCGGATCGCGGTTCTAGCGACCGACAGCCGAACGCTCTACCTTGAGCCAGATTTGGTCGAGGATGACGAATGCGGCCTGGTCGGGGATCGGGTCCTGGCCTGCCTACGGGGAGGACTGGTTCATGAGGGTAAATGAGCAGGCTTGGAGGGCCGGGGCTCTGATGAGCGGTGGCCATCACACCCCGCCGCTGTGGTCGGGGCATTTGCCCAGGTCGCAAACACCCACAGGAGGGATTGGCAAGCTATGAAACTTACCGTCATTGGCGGTGGCTCGAGCTACACGCCGGAGCTGGTCGATGGCTTTGCCCGGCTGCGCCAGGTGTTTCCCTTGGACGAACTGTGTCTGTTGGATCCAGATGCCTGGCGGCTGGAACGGACCAGTGGCGTGTCTAGGCGCATGTTCCGCCACGACGACTACCAGGTGCGCGTGACCACAACCAACAACCCAGTCGCCGCCGTCGACGGCGCGGGCGTGGTGCTGTTCCAGTTGCGCGTTGGCAAACAGCCCGCCCGCCAGACCGACGAACTGTTCCCTCACTGCTGCGGCGTCCTGGGCCAAGAAACGACGGGACCCGGCGGCTTCGCCAAAGCCTTGCGTACCGTGCCGGTGGTCCTTGAGTTGGCTGAGCTGGCTCGCCGCTACGCCCTGCCAGACGCCTGGATCATCGATTTCACCAACCCGGTGGGCATTGTTACGCGCGCGCTACTGCAAGAAGGTTTTCGCGCCATCGGGCTATGCAACGTGGCGATCGGGTTCCGTCGCCACTTCGCCGATCTGCTGGGTGTTGGTTGGGACCAAGTCGAACTGGACCACGTTGGCCTCAACCACCTGACCTGGGAGCGCGGAGTCCACGTTAATGGCCTGGACCGGCTTGGCGATCTGCTGAGAGATTTCGGTGATGAAATAGCCGAAGATGTCGAATTACCCCGCTGGCTGCTCGAGGCGCAGCAGGCCGTGCCGTCCTACTACCTGAAGTACTTCTATGCCCATGACCAGGTATTCCGCAAGCAGACGGCGCCAGGCGCTGTGACCAGGGCGGAAGAAGTTATGGATCTCGAGAAGACGCTCTTCGCCAAATATGCCGATCCGACGCTTGAGACCAAGCCGCCAGAACTGGCCGAACGCGGCGGCGCGTTCTATTCGGACGCCGCTGTTGACCTATTGGCATCTTTGACATCGGACCGAGGGGATATGCAGGCGGTGAACGTTCGCAACGACGGCGTGCTGAGCTTCCTGCCCGACGATCACGTCATCGAGGTACCTGCCCGCATTGGCGCGGCCGGCGCCGACACTGCCGATTCGCCGGCTCGCCATCCAGTGTCCGATGACGCGCGTGGACTAATCGCGCATGTCGCGTCCTATGAGAGGTTGGCTCTCGAAGCCGCCATCAAGGGCGGGCGGCAGCGTGTCGTTGCGGCAATGTTGGCCCACCCGCTGGTTGGGCAATTCGAAAAGGCCGAAAAGCTGACAGACGAGCTGCTCTCGGTCAACCGTCAGTTCCTACCTTGGGCTGCCTAGTATGGCCCAGGCAGTGTTCGTCGCCGACGGCGGTGGCTCAAAGACCGATTTGGCGCTGCTCGGCCTAGACGGGTCGCTGCTGGCCCGGTCGCGGCAACCCGCCTTTCCGCCTTACGAGGTCGGGGCGGCTGGGACGGCGGAACGGCTTGACCAGGCTTTGGACAAGATGCAGGCAGAAATCATTAGCGCCACCATGCCAGGCGCCGGCCTTCCGGACGAGGTGGTCACAGTCGAAATGGCGGCGCTCTGTTTTGCCGGTCTTGACTGGGAGTATGAGAAACAAGAGTTCACTGATGCAGTGCGCGGCTATCCCTGGGCGCGGCACGGCTTGATCGTTGACACCGACACCTTCCCTTTGCTGCGAGCCGGGACTGATGAAGCCACGGCCGTGGCCGTCATCTGCGGTACCGGCATGAATTGCGTTGGCCGGGCGGCCAGCGGTGCCACCGCCTGGTTCGCTGCCATCGGTGAGGTTTCCGGCGACTGGGGCGGCGGCCGGCAGCTCGGCACAGAGGCCATTTGGCACGCCGCCCGCGCTGCCGATGGACGGGGTCCGGCCACCATCTTGCAGGAGCTGACGCCAAAGGCGCTTGGCGTCAAGTCCATGGATGAAGTCACTCTCGGCTACCATACGGGCAGTCTGGACGAGGACGCCATCCCAGAACTCTCGCCGGTAGTCTTCCAGGCGGCGCAGGCTGGTGACCAAGTGGCCTTGTCAGTTGTTGACCGGCAGGCCGAAGAGGTCGTCGCTTATGCCATGGCTGCACTCAGGCGACTCGGGGTGACCGGCCAGCCCTGCCCCATCGTGTTGGGCGGCGGTGTTCTGGCAGCCCGGCCCGAACCGTTGGTGAAGGCAATCGAGGCCAAACTGGCTATGCGTGAGCCGCTGGCCTATTCAGTGATCGTGACTGATCCGCCGGTGCTTGGCGCGGCTCTGATGGCCTTTGACGCGCTCGGTGCCAGCCCGGCGGTACTGGACGAAGTGCGCCGGTCACTGTCTGGCGCGTAGGCCCTCGACGATTGCCTTGACGTTGTTGACCGGAGCTTGGTTTATGTCCCAAGACAAAGCAAACCCGTCGGCCTTAAGGCCACCTAGGCTTTCCGCCACGTAGGCCGGAGTGATTGGTGCAACCGAGGTGCGGTTGACCTCGAAGCCAGCGTAAACCTTGGCTGAGCCCGCCACACCCCTGGCGGCGTCGAGTTCACTGTTGATAAAGCTCAGGTCGATGGCTGGCAGTCCCAGCAGTCCTTGCAGGTGAGCCTTCCGGCGGGCCCAATCGGCAGGACTACCGCCAAAGGCGGCGGCAAAACTATCCAGTTCGAACGGGATTCCGGCAGGCGCATTGGTGTTCCGGTAGAGCATTGGCTTAACGAAGTCGGCAAGCGGTGACAATGCGGCATAGTCCTGGCCAACGAAATAGGACAAGAACGGCGCGAACAGATCAAGGCCAACCAGTTTGCCACGCTCGCGGAAGCCGTCGACCAGGTCCTTGACGGAGTGCGTGACCGCCGCTGCTTTGTAGGCGAACAGGGCCGCGACGCGCTCGCAGTCAACCTCCCATCTCAGGTCTTGGTAGGCGCGCAGCCCCAGCGGGTTGTCGCCTTCGAAGGCGCCCAGCTTGGGCCTGGGGCCGAAGCGGGACACGCAAGAAGAGCAGTCGCAGGTGGCCACAGTGGCCATGCCGTCGATGAAGCTGGGAAACCTGATCTTGTCGAGGAATACGCCGTCGTAGTCCTGACTGGCGTAGACCTCATCGAAGCGGCGCAGGGTGGCGGCAACGTTGACTGGGTTGGCCGGACAACCAAAATCGAATCGTTCTCCTTCAGCTGATCTGTAGGTCTGGCTGACCGGCAACCCTTCTTGGCCAACCAGCGGCGCCAGGTCGTCCCACCCGGAGAAGACCGGCAGCCATAGGAAGACCGCTGTGCCCTGATCGCGCAGCCAAGTAGCGGTGCGCGCCGGCCAGGCCTCAGGGTTCCAGCCGATCAGGGCACAGGTCAGCGGCGCCGCCCTGTTAATCACCTCAAGCCGGCTGATAAGTGTTCGCTCGTCGATGGCGCTCGCACCGGGCGTGCCGGTCGAGATCTGAACAGCAACGTCCACTTGCCACCTCCTACCACCAACGATGCCACAGCTGACCTAGCTGGACCGGTGTCATCGCGCGCGGGATACATATAATGGGTTTTACAAATGTCGCGAGACCAGAGGTTTTGCAAAGTACGTTTCGAGGGAGGTGCCATGGAACTGGTTGCACGCGAGGAGTACCTGTCGTGGCTAACAACCTGGCGGGACAAGGACGTCATCAAGGCTGTGACTGGTGTTAGGCGGTGCGGAAAGTCCACCTTGTTGCGTCTGTTCGAGAATCACCTGCGTGCATCCGGGGTAGACGATCAACACATCATCGCGATTGACCTGGAGAACGTGGACCACCACAAATCGGCTGCCAGCTATGTAGCTCTCTACGAACATGTGATGGCTCGCGCGCCAGAATCTGGCACAACCTACGTCTTTATTGACGAGGTCCAGTTGGTCCCGGAGTTCGAAAAGGCGGTGGCCAGCCTTAGGGCTCAGGCAAATCTTGACGTGTACATCACTGGGTCGAATGCCAGCCTGCTTGCTAGCGATCTGGCCACACGGTTGACCGGTCGATATGTCGAGCTTTCGATTCTGCCGCTGTCCTTTCGCGAGTGGACATCTGGCCGGAGTCGAGTGGCATCCCTGGACGCCTACCGGCTGTTCGCTTCGTACGGCTCCTTCCCTTTCACGCTACAGCTGGAGGATCAACCGACCGCAGTAATCCAGTACCTAGGTGGCGTCCTCGACACGATCATTGGTCGAGATGTAGCTGTGCGCCGCCGGGTCGCTAACATGGCGGCGCTGTTCGATGTCGTGAGTTTCATGGCCGACAACATTGGGAACCTCACGTCACCAAGGCGGATTGCCGACACATTGACCTCAAAGGGCCGGAGAGTCACCGCGCCAACAGTCGAGAGTTACCTGGACGGACTTGCTGAGGCCTATCTGCTTTATCCAGTCAATCGGTACAACATTCGAGGCAAGCGCCGGCTGGAGAGGATCCAAAAGTACTACCTGGTTGACCCAGGCCTTCGCACGGCGATGCTGGGACGTTCAGCCCCGGATCGGGGCCGCGTGTTGGAGAATGTGATCTACCTCGAATTGCTGCGACGACACGGCAGGGTTTTCGCCGGCAAACTGGACAACTTGGAAGTGGATTTTGTGGTCGAGTGGAATGATCACACTGAATACATTCAGGTGGCAGAGACGACCGCTGATCCGGTCACCCTAGAACGCGAGTTGGCTCCGCTACGCCGCATACCAAACTTTCATCCGCGCACCCTGATCACGCTTGACCCAACAGGTCCGCACTCGTTTGATGGCATTAGCCAGGCTTACGCGCCTGAATGGCTGCACGCCGGTGAAGGACAGTCAACCGGATTCAACAGCAAAGCCTGACGCGACCTCCCAAGGCCGGGTAGGCCGGTGAAGATCTGAACAGCGACGTCCACCGCGGGTGTGCCAAGACGCAAATTGCGGTCTGAAATGCCGGTTTGACACCATGCCTAATGCAGATCTAGCACCAGGGCTAGTGCATATCTGCCCAGGGACTATCGAACGCCCTCAAGCCGGCAGACTCCCAGCCTCCAGGTAGGTTTACCGGACTCCATCGGCCTTGGCGCAATTCATGGTCAAGTCGCCGGACAGGCTCGCCGTATGGGGCAGTCAGACGTCAAGCGCCAGGTCAAGGAAGGAACGCTGTTCCCAAGGTTCGTTGCGGCCTTCCCGCCCGGCCGGACCTGGGCTCCAGGTAGAGTTTGCGGCGGGCGGTTGGTGGCATCCCGGCAAGCGAATGGTTGACATGGCGGCAAGAGGATTCCGGCCGATGGCGGTCATGGTTGCGGCAGCGCTGTGGCTGGCTGGCTGTGCACAAGCGAAGAACCAACCAGACCTGGTGGCCAAGCCGAGTGGGACCTTGCTGGCGGCCGATGGAAGGCCGGTGTTTGACGCCGAGCTGGTTGAGCGGATCGACGGTTCGACCGCCACGATCCCCCTGATGACGGCGGCGTTGCGGCTACTGCGCGGCACCGCCGACGGCATGGAGTTCAACACCACGCCTCAGGCCTATGACAACCTGATTGCCAAAAGCAAGGACGTCATCTTTGTCACCGCTCCCTCGCAGGAGGAACAGGCGGCCGCCCAGGCGGCTGGCATTGAGCTAGAAGTCATCCCAATTGTCAAAGACGCACTGATCTTCTTGGCCAACACTGCCAACCCGGTGGACGGCCTGACTGATCAGCAGGTCAAGGACATCTACAGCGGCAAAACCAGCAGCTGGAGCCAGGTTGGCGGCGCCGACCAAGACATCATTGCCTACCAGCGACCGGTCAACTCCGGCTCGCAGACCCTGTTCCTGCAGCTAGCCATGGCCGGTACCACGCCACTGGACGCGCCCGCCGAACGCAGGCCATCCGCCATGGCTGGGCTGATCGACGTGGTTTCGGGCTACGACAATTCCGAACAGGCGCTGGGCTATTCGGTTTTCTACTACACCCAGGAAATGAATGCCAAGGACAATGTCAAAGCGTTGTCCATCGACGGGGTGGATCCCACTCGCGAGACTATTGCCGACGAAACCTACCCCTACCTGACCTACTACTATGCCGTCCTGCGGGCCGATGAGCCAGCAGACTCAACCGCCCGGCAGCTTGTAGATTGGCTGTTGTCCAGCGAAGGCCAACAACTCGCCTCGGCCGCCAGCTATGTGCCGCTGGAGCAAGACAATATGGTCCCACCAGATAGCGGCTACGGCTACCAAGGCTCAACCCCGGAAAACACCACCGAGTCGAATGGCACCGGCGGGCCAAAGGGCCTGAGCGCGCCTTTTGGGCCAGATCCTTGCCCCTTTGCCGATTGCGTGGTGACCGATAGTGACGGCATGTACCTGGATGTGAAGGTACCCGGTTTTCCGAAGGCCGAGTCCGCCGCCCAGGCTTGGTTCAAAGCCTTGCCCCCGGCCAAGACGCCGGACGGGTCCAAAGGTGACATCAGCTCCTCCATCTGGCGCGTCGTTTCAACTGCCAGGGCTTCGAGAGATCTGCTGATGGTCAGCCGCAGTGTGGTTGTGCCGCTTGGCGGTGGGCCTGAGCTCACCCGCGAATCGGCGGCATTCAGGCTTCTGGATGGACACCAAATGGCGCTGTCTGATTTCTTCTACGACGGGGTCAACTACATCGACTTCATCAACCGCAACCTGCTAAACGAAGGCACCAACCAACCTCTGGCGGAGTGCATACAGGACAGCGAATGTGTATCTGGCTGGCGGACGGCCCCCTTCACCGGTCTGCCGGCCGAGTTCACGGACTTCGGATTTGGCAGATTCGGCGCACCCCACCTGTCCTTCCAGCTGCGAGAGGGCAATCCGTTCATGTTCGCCACGCTCTCGGGTGTCTCGGCTGATTCGTTTGTTGACCTGAACCTGCCCAGTGATCTCTCGCCCTATGGCGCGATTTGGCGGCTTGAACAGGTTCACCTTGGCGACATGCAGGTAGACCATGTGGTCAGGGCCTTCGAGTGTCTGGACCCCCGCGATGAGGCACTAAATCAAAGCATCGACGCTTGGGTCACCGAAACAGGTCGCGGGGGACTTGCCTGGGCCACGGTCGAAGTGGGCGATGATGGGATGACAATTGTTGTCGATTCAAACTCGCCTGAGGGTGATTCCCTAGACCAGGCCAGATTCAACTTTGTGACCGGCAAGCGGATCGACTGACCCGGTTGGACAGGGCGGCGCCACTTTGGTCCGCTCGGATGCCCCGCCCGATGGCGCAGGTTCGGTCGGGTGGGCTCAGCCAGCTTGGCTGTGGCTCCGTTCGATTAAGCCGCGCACATAGGCCGCTTGACCAACATGCTGTAGGTCGTCAGCAATGACGCTGACCAGGCGAACACCCAGCGTCACGGCCGGAGTCCATCTAGTGTCAACCACGCGATCAAGATCGTCGCCAGTGACCGAGCCAAGCAGGTCAACACTCTGCCGCCAAGTCGCCTCGTGGTAGCCGCCCAGCAGTTCCCGGCCAACACCGGACAGAGCCCCGACCTGCTTTGAGGTGTGACCATAGCCGTGCTCGGCCACATCGAAAGGCAGCGCAAACCGCTCTGCCCAGCCCTTAGCCGTCCAAGCCTGTTCGGTATCAAAGGCCTTGGCCAGGTGGTCGTCTTGCACCCTGGTCAGGTGCCAAATCAGCCAGGCGATCGAGTTAGCCTCGGGATCAACCCGGGCTCCCAAGGCCTGGTCATCGAGGCCCTCCAAAACCCGCTCGACCTCCTCGCGGATGCGTCCAAACGCGTCAATCAGTACTTCAGCGATCTGCATGGCGGTCACTTCCCAATCTCGTGTTGAGCCAGCCAGTCCTGGGCGATGGTCTTGGCCGGCAGCTGCTCGTCGACGCTGCGGGCGTTGAGCGCGATCAGTTCTTGCGGGTTCATGGCGGCACTGACCCGGTTGATGATTGAAGCCGCTTCGGCGTTGACGTTGTCACTGGCCACTGGCACCACATGTGAGGCCAGGAACAACCCCTTGGTGTCTTCGAGCGAAACCAGACCATTGGCCTTGATTGATGGGTCGGCAGTGTAAATGATGGCCAGTTGGATTTCGTTGTCCTTCAGTGCTTTGACCGTGAGCGGACCGCCGCCGTCCTCAATGGGCGTGAAGGAGGCTTCAACACCATAGGTTTCGAGCAAACCCTTGGGCCCGTTGGGCCGGGTTTCGGCCTCGGAGTTCGCGCCCAAAACCAGCGGCTCGCTCACTTTGGTCAGATCAGCAATTGTGGTCAATCCCCACTGGTCCGCAAAGGCTTCGGTGACCACATAGGAATCCTGATCGGTCGCCGGCGATTGATCGAGCAGGCGTAAGCCTTGGGGCATTACGGCCACCAACTCCTGGTAGACCGGCTCAGGCAGCTTGGCAGTAGTCTCCGGATCGAGGTACTGCAGCAGCGGGCCGGTGTACTCGGGGAACAGGTCGATCTTGCCTTGTTCGATTTCCGGCAGGTAGACCTCGCGTTGGCCAATCCGGAATTGACGGTCGACCTCGAAACCGGCTTGTTCAAGAGCCTGGGCGTATACCTCCGCGATGATTTCGCTCGAGTAGTAGTCCTGCGAACCGACCACAATGACTGGACCGGCCGCCTTGTCCGAACCGGTTGTAAGTGGGTCGGCGTTGGAACAGGCTGTCAGCCCGGCAAGGCTGAGGATTGATAGGACGGAGCTGATGGCGAGGTTACGGCGGAGCATGGCGGGTTCCTTTCCTTGCAGCGAGACTAGCCGGAATTGGCCAGATGAGGGTGGGTCACCTTGGTGGCGACCAGGCGTTGGACCGTCGCCAGGACAACCTCCATGACCAGCGCCAACAGAATGACTATGAGCGCACCGCCAACCATTTGGGCGTAGTCGCGGGTCTTCAGCCCGGCAAATAGGTACCGCCCAAGGCCCTGGTCAGCGATGTAGGCGGCCAGTGTGGCCGTGGCCACGACTTGGAGGGTGGCGGCCCTGATCCCGCCAATAATGACGGGCGCAGCTAGCGGGATTTCAACTCGCCACACGATATGGCCTTCGCGCAGGCCGATGGCGCGCGCCGCGTCGACTACAGTCGGGTCGACGGCCTGGATGCCGGCGTAGGCGCCGGCCATAAGCGAAGGTATGGCCAGTACCACCAGGGCCAAGAGTGGAGCCTTCAGCCCAATGCCCAGGCCCAGCCCAAAGAGTGTCAGCAGACCAAGGGTTGGGACCGCCCGGGCGGCCCCGGCCAGCCCAGCGATGAGGACAGCACCGCGCCGGGTGTGGCCAATGGCGATGCCGACAGGCAGGGCGAACAGGCTGGCCAGCGCCATGGCTGTGGCCGTGATAACCAGGTGTTGGCCAACCCTGGTGGGGATGCCCTGTGCCCCTACCCAGTTCGAGGTGTCTGTCAGCCAGGCGAAGGCGGCGGACCAATTGTTCATGCCGTTGCCCCTTGCCTGGAGGGCCGGCCGGCGGCCCGTGCCCAGGGCGTCAGCGCTCGCCCGCTGGCGTGTACCAACCCATCGAGTAGCGCAGCCAGGGCCATAGTGGCTAACAGTCCTGTCAGAACCTCGGCCGTGATACCGCGCTGGAAGCCGTCAGTTAGCAGCAGCCCAAGACCAGATTCGCCAATCAAGGCGCCAATGGTGACCAGTCCAACTGTGGAGACAGTCATTACGCGTATGCCAGAAACCAGCACGGGAATAGCCAATGGCAGGTTCACCCGCCAAAACAGGCTAAGCGCAGAGTGTCCAACGGCCGTGGCTGATTCTTGGGTCGCCTGGTCGACAGCGCCAAAGGCGTCCGCTGCGGTACGGACCAGCAGAGCGACCCCGTAGATGGTCAGGGCGGTAACCATGGTTTGGGGCGACCGCAGCGAGAACCCGAAGACCACGGGGATCATGATCAGCAAAGGCAGGGCCGGGATGGCATACATCAAGGTGGCCAGGCCTAGCAGGGGACGGCCCAGCCAACGCCGCCGGTGGGCCAGCCAGCCAATCGGCGTGGCGATGATAATGCTGAGCAAAATCGCCGGCAGGCTCAGGGCCAGGTGGTCAACCAACAGTCGCAAAACCTGTTGCCAGTTCAGTGTCAGCCAGGTCACGGCAGCAACCCGACTGGCCGGCCGTGGCTGTCGACGGCAATCGTCTGCCCGTCTATGCGCCGCGTCCCAAGTTGGCGCTCGGAGCTGTCGGCGCCGACAAAACTGCGCACAAACTGGTCAGCCGGTGCGGCCAAGATCGCCGCCGCGGTACCCCGTTGCGCCACCACCGCCCGCTCTCGCAACACCACAACCTCATCTGCCAAGCGGAAGGCCTCATCGACATCGTGCGTCACAAACAAAATGGTCTTGCCCAGCTCTGCCTGCAAACGCAGCAATTCGTCTTGCAGTTCGCGCCGCACAATGGGGTCGACAGCTCCAAACGGTTCATCCATCAACAAAATGTTGGGGTCGGCTGCCAGGGCCCGGGCCACGCCAACCCGCTGCTGTTGCCCGCCGGACAGCTGGCTCGGGTAGCGCCGCGCCAGGGAAAGGTCAAGGCCAACCCGCTCGAGCAGTCCTAGCGCCTGGGACCGGGCCTGACGCCGGGGTGTGCCCCGTAACAGGGGGACCGTGGCGATGTTGTCTGCCACATTTCGGTGGGGAAGTAGGCCGCCATGTTGCAGGACGTAGCCAATCGAACGGCGCAGCGCCACCGGGTTTTGGCTGCGCACGTCTTGGCCGTCGATCAAGATGGCGCCCTGTGTCGGCTCGACCATCCGGTTGACCATGCGCAGCAGGGTGGTCTTACCGGAACCAGAGGAACCAACCAGCACCACCGTGCGGTGGGCCGGGACCTGCAGCGAAAAGTCTGCGACAGCCACGGTGCCGCCCGGGTAGGTCTTGGAGACCGACCGAAACTCGATCACACCACAACCCTACGTTGACCCACCGACATGCCGCCCGGCGGCTCAGTGAGTCGGCGATCCCAAGCGGCAGAGAGGGTTGTTGCTCTGCCAGTACCGGCCCTGCCGATGGCCCGGCCAACATGCCCGCGAGCCCTTGGTCGGACCGATCAGACCCTATAAGATTGCCTTATGACACTATCGGCTTTGTACCTGAGGGCAAGGCGCAGCGAGGAGACTGCCCGGCTTCGACGTGTACTGGCACTTCGAGCGATGGTGGCCACCGGCATGAGTCAGCGCCAAATCGCCAGGCAATTGGGGATCAGCCAACCGGCAGTGAGCCAGCAGTTCAAGTTTGCTCCTGACCTCGGTGCACTGCCTCCGGAGGTTTTGGTTGAGGCAGCCTCACCCATCCTCAAGTTGATGGCTGAGGACGCGGGTTACTCGCGATTGGCGGTGTTCGGGTCGGTTGCGCGGAACGATGCCCGTCCCGACTCCGACATTGACCTGCTGGTTGAGGCTCCCCAAGGGACAGGTTCGTTCGCCTTTCTCAGATTCAAGAAACTGATCGAAGCCGTCTTGGGGCGCGAGGTTGACCTGGTCTCATACGGCGGCCTCACTGCGGGGCTTGATGACGACATTCGGCGGGAGGCGGTGTTGCTTTGATGGACCGCAAAGTGGCCGGCGCCGCCTTGGCTGGAGACGGACCAGCGGAGCGGTCGCCTCAGAACCCTGAATGACCTGCCGCGGCGCCGCCGGCGAGGGCTCGTTTGAACACGCTCATCCACAACCGCAGGAGGCCAGGGCGACATCAGGTACCTTGGCCGGCAAAGACCTTTCCAAGGGAGGAAGTGCGCCCATGCCGGAACCGCTGAAGGATATGTTCAACCCCACCTCGCTGCGGCAGTTCGCGCTGGCGATTCAGTCGGTTTGCGGGTCTTTCAAGGTTGAGGAGTTTCTCGAATCAACACTAGATGAGACCTGGGACAGCCTGGAACTTCTAGCCAGAGGCCGCCAGATCAGCACGAACTTGGGCAGATTCTTGCCCCAGGACTACCGCGCAGCTATTGGCGTATTTGACCAAGTTGTCCCTACTTACGACGGCCCGGGCCTTTTCTGCATCCCCGATTTTGTCGAGATCTACGGTCAGGAAGAAGACGACTGGGATTTCTCGGTCGCCGCCCTGGGCAGATACACCCAGTATGCGTCTTCGGAACTAGCCGTCAGGCCCTTCATCATCAAACACGAAGACCGCATGATGGCGCAGATGTATGCCTGGTCAAAGGATGAGAACGAACACTTGCGCCGGCTCGCCAGTGAAGGCTGCCGGCCCCAATTGCCGTGGGCGCCGGCCCTAACCAGTTTCAAGCAAGACCCGACCCCCATTTTGCCGATTCTGGAACAACTGAAGGCTGACCCGTCCCAATACGTGCGCCGAAGTGTGGCCAACAACCTCAACGACATCTCGAAAACTCACCCGGATTTGGTGGTGAAGCTGGCGCAGGATTGGTTTGGCGAAAATGAAGACACCAACTGGATTGTCAAGCACGCTTGCAGGACTTTGCTGAAGCAAGCCAATCGCGAGGTTCTAGCCATTTTCGGTTTTCTGGGAGCGGAGTCAATCGTCGTGGAAGGTTTCGAGTTGGGGACACAGTCCGTGCAACTTGGAGGCGACCTAGTCTTCTCTTTCGAAATTGCGGCCAAGGCCCCAACCAAGGTCAGGCTGGAGTACGCGATTGACTACGTCAAAGCCAATGGGAAGAGGAACAGGAAGATCTTCCAAATATCGGAGCTGTCGCTGAAAACTGGCGACAAGCGGCAATACAACAAGACACAATCATTCGCCGATATGAGCACAAGAAAGCACTACCCGGGAACCCACTCAATCACCCTGATCACCAACGGCGCCGAGCGGGAGGCACATGATTTCGAGGTCACTGAGTAGTCACCTAGTGGGCAAGGAAACAGGCCACCAAGCCCCAAGCTGGCCTTGGCCGGGCACCGGGCGTAGGCTGGCGACAGCCGATGCCGCCAGCGGTTTTTAAGGACCACTCATGAGCGTTCCCTATCCGATCGATCAAGCCACCGCCCAGTCCATCCTGGGCGATCCGGCGGCATCGACCGACCAGTTGATCGCGACTGCTTACCACCACCCGGCCCTGCGGCCGGCTGTAGCCGCACATCCTGGTATGACCCCGGAGTTGCTGACTTGGCTCGAGTCATTCGGCGATCCGGCCGCCTCAGCCGCTGTGGCATTGCGCCGGGCCCAATCCCAAGGGCAGGTGGCGGGGCCAACTGTGGCGCCGGCATCGGGCGGCACACCTCTCCAGCCGCCAGTCGATGCGGCGTCCCAACCAACACCAGCCAGCGGCATAACCCAACCGGCGGCGGCAGACGATACGGTGCCACCGGCCGTACCAGCTACCAGGGCCGATGCCGGCAGCGCGGCCAGGCGAAGCCGGTCGCGTAAGCGCGGCAAAGGTTTGCGGATCACTTTGCTTGTGGTCGCAGTGGTGGTGCTGGCGGCGGCGGTCGTGGCAGCGCTGTTTTGGATTGGCGTTTTGGGTGGAGACGGTTCGAACCAAAGCCCAAACACCCCCAGGGCCAAAGCCACAGAACTATCCGCCGATGAAAAAGCGGCCGAGGAATACTATGCCTTGCGCGAGTCCATGGCCCAGGCCACACCGGATGAGTTCTACTCCTCACAGTTCACTCGCGAGCAGCGGATTCTGTTCGCCATGGACCGACTAGCCAACCCGTGGGTGCCAACTGATGACCGTACTGGCTGCGACAATGCCGAGTCTTGGCCCTATTCTGACGACGCCTTCAACCCAATCCAGATTGCAGCCAAAGACAACAGCCCTGAACAGATTTGGGGCCAGTACGTCTTCAAATACGAAGCCAGTTACACCGTCTGCGCCCAAGTGCCAGATAGCGCCGACCCGGAGGCCACTAAAGCGACCGTACATGTCAGCGAATCGCTGAAGATGCTGGCCGGCATTCTCTACTACGGCAACGTCGACGAGGGCACCATTGCCGGGGGCGACTATTTCGAACTCCAGCGGCAAGCCCTGGAAATAACCGCGGCCAATCGAAGCCTCTTTGACCATGGCACACACAATGACCGGTTTGTTCAAGCCGATGACCCGGACTTCCCAGGTGAACTGCTAAGTGACACCGACACAGCTGGTAACCCAATCGAGTACGTCGATTTGCCTATCTCCACCGGTACGGCCTACCGCTTCCACTGGGTCGAGGTGCCAGGCCTGTCGGTTGTGAGCCAGGACAACGGTGGCCAGCCCATCACCGGTACCTGGATGCTGGCCAGTACCTGGCAGTAGCGCCCGGACCCAGCGCGGATCTGGGACAAATCTGACTCAGGCTGTTACCTTTTGGCCACCTAGATGGAGTTATCGGTAGACCAGGAGGTGCCGATGAGCCAGATCCCCGCCAGGGACGCCCAAGTGGAAGGTGCCGCGCCTCCGCTCGGCACAGGCGAGGTGGTGCAGCGCTACCAGGACATGGTCTACGGGATTGCGCTGACGCACACCAGCTGCCAGGGCGACGCCGACGATGTTTTCCAGGAAGTCTTCCTGGCCTATCACCGCAAGCAGCCCGAATGCCGCAGCGAAGAGCACCGCAAGGCCTGGTTGATTAGAACGGCGCTGATCTGTGCGCGGCGCATGGCGGCCGATTCTTGGCGCACCCGAGTGGTGCCGCTTTCGACCGAGGATCTCGACGCCATGCCGGCGGTTTTCCAATTCGCCACAGAGCAACAAGACGCCATTTTCCGGGCGCTTTGCTCATTGCCGTTGTCCTACAGGACCGTTTTGTACTTGTTCTATTTCGCCGACCACCCGGCCGCCCAAATCGCCCAGGAGCTTGAGCTAGAGCTGGGCGCGGTCAAAATGCGGCTGTCCAGGGGGCGAAAGCTGATGCGTGAAGGCTTGGGGGAGCTGTTCGATGAATGACAAAATCTTCCGCGATATGGCGGAGCAAATGAAGCCAAGTGATGACCTGGTGGGCGGCCTAATGGGGCGGTTGGACCAGCTTGATCAGACCTCGAAAGGGGGCCAGCCTGAACCAAAACAGCCGGTAATCGCAGCCAAGGCGTCAAAGTGGTGGCGCTCGACCGCCGTGCCGTGGTTTGCCGCGGCCGCCTGCCTGGCGCTGGCGGCCGGCGTTGGAGTCTGGGCCGTCTCGCGCCCGCCGGTGGTGGGGGGCACCGGCCTGATGGCGGCGGGCGGCCCGGCTTCAACGATTGAGGTGGTGCCGGCGGCGGCCTATGCCGATGTTTACGAAGCGGTCGAGGCCGCCTTGGCGAATCAGGCCGCCGGCCGAGGCAGGGGAGGGGACCTTGACGGTGTGCCCTTCAACGGCGAGCGGGATTTTGTCGCCGACGCCGCCCCAGGCGCCGGCCAGGGTGCCGCCCAGGACTACCGTCTAACACCCACTGGCCAGGGCGAACAGTACCAATTCTCTCTAACCAACACCCAGGTGGCTGGTATCGATGAGGGTGACATTGTCAAAACAGACGGCAAAGCCTTGTACGTCGCCTCAGGCGCCCGGGTAGAGATTCTCTTGCCCGATGGCGCCAACACCCGTCAGGTGGCCACCATCGACACGGCTTTGGCTGAGTCGACCGTGCCTGGCGCAGTCTTGGACATGATGCTGAGCGGCGACACTTTGGTGGTCTTCACCCAGGCCTACGAGGTTGACGCGTCTGCCATTAGCGGCAACCAGGACACCGTCTACGTGCCGTACCAGGTCGAACAAACGGTGGCGGCCTTGTACAACGTCTCCGACCCGGCCAGTCCGGAACTGATCACCTACTTTGGGCAATCCGGTTCCTACGCCAGCTCACGTTTGGTAGGCAACGTGCTCTACCTGGTGAGCGACTATTCGCTCAATGACACCGACCAACTGGACCAAGCCGACCCATCCACCTATGTGCCTATGATCCATGACGGCGAGGTGGCCAGTGCGATGGTGCCCGATGACATTCTTCTGGTCACCCCGGCCGAGCAAGCCCGCTACGCCGTCGCTAGTGCCATCGACCTGGCCGCGACCGAACGCCTCAGTGCGCAAACGGTTCTGGCTGGTGCAGAGACTATCTACATGAGCCCGGACAACCTATTCCTGGCTGCCACCATTTGGAACGGTCAGTTGGCGTGGGGCGCGGACGGTGAGGCGACCTACGAAGGGCCAATCACGACTATTGTCCGCCTGGCCCTGAACGAAGGACAACTGGCGGCGGCCGCGCAGGATGCGGTTCCAGGGCAACTGCTCAACCAGTTCTCTTTGGATGAAAGGGACGGTTTCCTACGCCTGGCGGTGGACGTAACCGGGTTTGACGGCGAACAATGGCTCCGTCAGGTCTCGTTGTATGTCTTGGACAGCGATTTGGCAGTGGTTGGTTTGGTCGACAACCTAGCCCAAGACGAGACGGTCAAATCTGTCCGGTTTGACGGTGAAGTTGGCTACGTGGTGACCTTCAGGCAAACCGACCCGCTTTTCGCTGTCGATTTGAGCCAGCCAAGCCAGCCTGAAGTCATGAGTGCCTTGAAGATTCCCGGTTTCAGTGCCTACCTCCACCCCTGGGCCGAAGGTAAGCTGCTAGGCCTGGGTGTTGACGGAGACGAAGACGGCAGAACCGATGGCCTCAAACTCGCCATGTTCGACACTTCAGATCCATATGCGGTCGACCTGATTGCCGGCAAGCATCTGGCGGCGTCTGGTTCTGAGGCCTTGGACAACCACAAGGCCGTGCTCGTTGACACCGAGCAAAGCCTGATCGGCTTCCCAACTTGGTCCTATGACTCCAGTGGAGGCTACAAGTACAGCTATGTGGTCTACTCCTACGACCCAGACAGCGGCTTTTGGCGGCTCAAAGACCTGCCGGTTCCAACCGCGCAAGCCGGGCCCGCCAACAGCTACGGCTGCGGCGACCTGGACTGGGGCAGTTGCGCCGCCGCCCAAATGGATGTGGCAATTCGCGGTCTGCTGATCGACGAATGGCTCGTTGTGGCCACCGCCGCCGGCGTTGACGTCTACTCGATGGACTCCTTTGACCAGATCGCCAGCGTCGAGCTAGGTGGCCGCTGACCGGTCGCCAACCAGGCTCAAGGCGCGTCATTGACAAACCCACCTGGAGGCCGTCAACCGGCGGCCTCCAGGTCACGTCCATAGGCCTGGCGTAGCGCTGGCGCGAAATCTGCCAGTTCGGCTGCGGCCAGGAAAGCCGAGCGCATGGTCTGGTGGCCGGCCATACCCCGGCCGGCAATATCAAAGGCAGTGCCATGGTCAACTGAGGTCCTCAAGATAGGCAAGCCCACAGTCACCGAAATGGTGCCATCAAAGTCAAAGGTTTTCGAGGCGATATGACCCTGGTCGTGGTACTGCGCCAAAACAGCGTCGTACTCTCCCATTAGACCTAGGTGGAAAACCGAGTCCGCCGGAATCGGTCCCTCCACATTCAGGCCCTCTTGCTGGGCCGCCGCCACAGCCGGTCCAATCGACTTGATTTCTTCATCGCCAAAGGCACCGCCCTCGCCGCCGTGCGGGTTAAGCGCCGCCACCGCCAAGCGGGCCTCGTCAAACCCAAATACCCCCAGGGCCTTGACCGCCCGCCTAAGCGAGGCCAGTTGTGCTTCCAGAGTGATGGCGTCAACCGCCCGCCGCAGTGACAGGTGCCGGGTGGCGAAAAAGATGCGCAACTGGTGGAACGGTGCATGGGTGCGGCGGACCACAAACATGGTGTCCTGCTCTGTCGCGCCGGTCAGCGCACCAAGCATCTCGGTGTGCCCCAGGTGCTCCGAGCCCGCCAACCAAATGGCTTCTTTGTTGATCGGTCCGGTTACAACACCATCAACCAAGCCGTCCAGCGCCGCCCGGGTAGCTGTCTCGATCGCCGTGACGGCTGCCTGCCCGGCCCGCTGACTGACCTGGCCCCAAGGTGGTGGGTCGTCACCGACCACTTCGATATCAAAAACGTCGACCACGCCCGGTGCGGCCTGCCCGTCCCAGCGGTCAACCGCCCGCAGCTCAACGGCAAGACCCGCAGCCGCCCTGGCCCGGTCCATTACCGCCAGGTCACCAACCGCAATACCGTGGGCCAGTGATCCATCGGAGAACTCGGCCAGGGTTCTCAAAGCGATTTCCGGGCCAATTCCGGCCGGATCGCCAATGCTCAGGGCCAGTACGGGTGGGTTCATTGGGCCATCTCCTTATTTCTTGGTGGCCTGGAGTCGTTCGGTTATGCCAAGGTGGCTGCGCTCGCTGGCGACAACCTCTAACCCCAGGTCAGTGGCGGTTTTCAGGGGGCGGCGAGTGTAGTGTTCGCCGCTTAGGGGCACAGAGACTATCTCAACTAGTCGTTGAGCCAATCCGATTAGGCGGTTGGAGGATTTGATGTGGTCCACTAGCAGCAGCCTGCCACCGGGTTTGAGGACCCGAGCCATCTCCGAGACAGCCTTGACCTCATCTTCGACGCAGCACAAGGTCCAGGTGCTAATAACGCAGTCGAATTGGCCGTCCGCAAAAGGCAGGGCCTGGGCGTTGGCCACTTGAAGGTGAACCTGACGCCCCAAAGTGGCGGCGGCGGCCCGGGAGGTTTGGACCATTTTGGGGGCGAAGTCCAGTGCGGTCAGGGTGATGTCTGGGCCCAAGTAGGCGAAGTTGGCGCCGGTGCCACAGCCCACCTCTAGGGTCGCGCCAACCGCCCTGGCACAGATCCAGCGACGATTCGGCCCAAAGTATTTGGCCTCGCTGCGAGGTGAAGCCCAGCCGCGGGCCCGTCTATCCCACAGCGCGCTGAGCCGTTGGCTTCTTGGCATACAACCCGTTCCTTGAGGTCGTGACCTGGTCAGTGGCCAGGGCGACGCCCACTGCCTCGTCCCGTGTTTCTTTGGGTCAGCGCCGCGCGCCGAAACGAGTCAACACGGCTGAAACCTGTCGTTGACAGGCTCTAAGAGTCTACGGGTCAAGGCCTGGCCAGTGGCCTAGCAGTTAGGCTGGCATTGTGCTCCTCGCCTCGACGCCGGCCGCCACCATCCGGCAAACCTCGGTTTCTGCCATGGACAACAACGTCTTTTTGCTGACCTCGAAGTCAACCGGCCAACAGATCCTGATCGATGCGGCCGCAGACCCGCCGGCCATAAAACGCCTGATCGCTGAAGCGGCCGATGACGGCCCATCGGCGGGCACAACCGGTCGGGTTTTCGTTGGCTCACCTGATTCCACCAATGTCGAAACAGTGGCTACCGCCCCTGCCTCGACCCCCGAAGTGGCCTTGATTGTTACCACCCACTGTCATTTTGACCACATTGGGGCCTTGGCCGATATGGCCAAGACCACCGGTGCCCGGCTGGCAGCTGGCAAAGCTGACATTGCCAAAATCGAGGCCCAAACCGGTTTGAGCGGGATCGAACCGGTTGATCACGGCCAGAGCCTGTCGGTGCCCGGCCTGGACCTGAAGGTGATCGCCATTCGCGGCCACACACCTGGATCCATCGTTTTGGACTTTTCCGAGGTGGGCCAGGTGACACAGCTTTTCACCGGGGACTCGTTGTTCCCCGGTGGGGTTGGCAACACCTGGGGCGATGCCGCCGCCTTCGCCTCAATGCTGGCCGATATCAAGGACCGGCTGTTTGCGAAATATCCTGGATCGGCCCTGGTCCACCCTGGCCATGGCCAGTCCACCACGATTGGGGCCGAACGCCCAATGGCGGACTTATGGGCCCTGCGCGGCTGGTGACCAGGCCGTCCCACCCGAGTAACAGCCAGGCAAACCGGACCCGGCGAGGCGCCTTGGCACCGCCACCTAGGCAGTTGTCCGCCGGGTCATGCTGCCCGGCGCTCCGGTTTTCGGCCACAGCCTCGTTGGCCCTGGATGAGGTGGCAAACCGCTCGTCACTTGGCCAAGGCGGTTGTTAGCTGACCGGTTCCTGGTGCAGTTCTTCGCGTTGAGCGTGGGCCATTCTGACCGACTGGATCCGAGCCCAGACCACTGGGGCAACTGCCAAAACGCCTGCCAACAGGGCTGCGGCTGTGCGCAGGGCGTGGTTGGCGTTGGCATTGAGCGACATAGTTACCACCACTGGGGCAACTAGCACCGAGACTAGGTTCATCACCTTGATCAGCGGGTTGATGGCCGGGCCGGCCGTGTCCTTGAACGGGTCACCGACAGTGTCGCCTATGACCGTGGCAGAGTGGGCGTCGGTGCCTTTGCCACCAAACATGCCGTCCTCGACCAATTTCTTGGCGTTGTCCCAAGCCCCGCCGGAATTGGCCAGGAAAATGGCCATGACCAGGCCGGTGCAAATGGCCCCGGCCAAGAACCCGGCCAAAGGACCAACACCTAGGCCCAAGCCCACCGCAATTGGCGCAAAGGCGGCCAACATGCCTGGTGCCAGCAGCTCGCGCAGCGAATCACGGGTGCAAATGTCGACCACTTCGGAGTAGTTCGGCTTAACCTCACCGGTCATGATGCCGGGATTCTCTTTGAACTGCCGCCGCACCACCAGCACAATGGCGCCGGCCGCACGGGTCACAGCGTCGATGGCCAAGCCAGAGAACAAGAAGACGGTGGCGGCACCCAGGATCACGCCGACCAGTGTGATGGGCTGGATGATCTGGTAGTTCTGCATGGCATCAAGGAACAGGTGCGGGCCTAGATCGGCCGTCTTTTCCAGCTTCTCCATGGCGGTTTGAACCGCATCGTTATACGAGCCGAACAAGGCGGTGGCTGCCAGCACGGCCGTGGCAATGGCGATGCCTTTGGTGATGGCTTTGGTGGTGTTGCCGACCGCGTCCAGGTCGGTCAGCACTTTGGCGCCTTCTGCGCTGACGTCGCCGGACATCTCGGCGATGCCCTGGGCGTTGTCACTGACCGGGCCAAAGGTGTCCATGGCCACAATCACGCCCACCGTGGTCAGCAGGCCGCAGCCGGCCAACGCCACCAGGAACAGGGCCAGGATCATATTGCCGCCGGAAAGCAGGAAAATCCCGCAAAGGGCCGCCGCAATCACGCCGGCGGTGTATACGGCGGATTCGAAGCCAACACCAACCCCAGCCAAAACCACAGTGGCCGGACCGGTGCGCGAAGTCTTGGCGACATGCTGCACCGGACGTTTGTCGGTGCCGGTGAAATAGCCGGTCAGCCACAAGATCGCCCCGGCCAACACAATGCCAATGACGACCGCGCCAATCACCGGCCAACGCGGATCACTGGCTAGGCCTTCCAGGCGCTCGTTATTGAAATCGGCGAAGCTGGCTGGCAAGAAGATAAAAGCGGCCGCCGCAACCAGGACGGCGCTGATCAGAGCCGAAAGGTAGAAGCCCCGGTAAATCGCCCTGAGCCCGGATTCGTTGCCGCGTACTCGGGTGATCCAGACCCCCAGGGCCGCCGTGATGGCGCCAATCGCCGGCACTATCAGCGGGAAGGTCAAACCATCCGCCCCGAAGGCGGCCTTGCCCAGGATCAGCGCCGCCACCAAGGTAACGGCATAGGACTCAAACAGATCGGCCGCCATTCCGGCGCAGTCACCGACATTGTCGCCGACATTGTCGGCAATGGTGGCGGCGTTGCGCGGGTCGTCTTCAGGAATACCCTGCTCAACTTTTCCTACCAGGTCCGCGCCGACATCGGCCGCTTTGGTAAAGATGCCGCCGCCAACCCGCATAAACATGGCCAGCAGGGCGGCGCCAAAACCAAAGCCTTCAAGCACATAAGGGGCGTTCGAGCGGAACGACAGCACGGCCGTGGCCGCCCCGAGCAAACCCAGCCCCACTGTGCAAAGTCCAACTACACCGCCGGTCCTGAAAGCCAACATGGCGCCCCGGGTGCGCCCGCCGTCCTCATTGGCGGCCGCAGCCACCCGGACGTTGGCTCTAACCGCCAGCCACATGCCGAGGTAGCCAATGGTGGCCGAAAAGCCAGCTCCCAGCAGGAAAGCGACCGAGCGGCCAATGCGGACCGAGGCATCGCCCGGTAACAGGGAGATCAGAATCACCACGATCACCACCAAAGGCGCCAGGGTTCTAAACTGGCGCGTCAAATAGGCGGTAGCACCCTGCTGGACGGCGGCGGCGATCTCCTGCATTTTTTCGGTGCCTTGACCGGCCGCCAGCACTTGGCGGCGCAGGAAAAACGCCATCACCAGTGCGGCTAAGGCAATGATGATGACCGCCCCGGCTATGACCAGGTGCTTGTTGTCGACGGTAATTGTCGTGGTGGAATCTGCGGCCTGGAGGGCCGCAGCTAGGTTGGCTTGCTGCATTTGGGGCTCCTGTACGCCTGGTAAGCGCCGGCAGTGCGGGGTTTCCTATTTGTTATTGTCAACGGTCCGGAGGTTTCAGCACCTCTGGACCGCCGGGTCAATTATGCCCGGTATTGGTTTGGGCGCTAGTGCCGCGCGCCAATTCATGGGACTTTTTCGCCCTGGGGGCCTGGTCAGCGCGGATAGAGGTTCGGGAACAAGTACAGGGCCAAATCCGTTGAATTGCCAAAGGCCAGGGAGGCAAGTCAGGAGAATCAGAGGGTCGGCACTACCGGGTGGTCGCTTGCGCGTCCGGGAGGTCCGGATCTCGGTACTTCGGGTTTTCATCCACTTCGGGACACACCGAACCTTGTCGCAATTGAAGATGTCCTCAGATCCCTTCTAAAGCGGGTCGGGGATCGGCGTCGGACCGCTGGTCTTAGGTCACTTTTTCGGTGGCCGGACCTGCCCGTCGCTGTTTTGTCTCAGCGGCGGGCAGCGTCGTCGGTGGCCTAGGCGTACTGGTCTGGCGGGAAGTTGTCGTAGACGTAGTCGAGATCCTTGTCGCCGCGCCCAGACAGGTTGACCAGAATCGACTCATACGGCCGGCGCTGGGCTAGTTCGGTGGCGAAGGCCACGGCGTGGGCCGATTCAAGCGCCGGAATGATCCCCTCAAGCCGGCTGAGTTGATAGAACGCCGTAATGGCATCCATATCAGTGGCGCCGGCGCTGTGCGTGCGCTCTAGCGTCTTGTTGAGGAAAGCGTGTTCTGGGCCAACACCGGGGTAGTCCAAACCAGAGGCGACGGAATGGACGTGGGCCGGGGTTCCGGCTTGGTCCTCAAGCACAAAAGTTTTGAAGCCGTGGATGACCCCAGGGTGGCCAAAGGTCAAGGTCGCGGCGTTGTCGCCGAGCCCGGGACCGGTTCCGAGCGGCTCGACCCCCCAAAGCTCGGTCGGGTCGTCCAAGAATCCGGAAAAGATGCCCATGGCGTTTGAGCCGCCGCCCACACAAGCCACCACATGGTCCGGCAGCCAGCCGGTCATTTCCTGGAACTGCTGGCGGGCTTCGATTCCAACGACGGCCTGGAAATCCCGCACCATCAGGGGGAACGGGTGTGGGCCCACGACCGAACCAATGGCGTACATGGTGTTGATCGGATCCTCCAACCAAGCCTCAAAGGCCGAATCGACCGCTTCTTTGAGCGTGCGCTGGCCAAAAGAAACCGGCACTACTTTGGCGCCTAGCACCTTCATCCGGATGACGTTGGGGTGCTCCTTGACAATGTCGACCTCGCCCATGTGGATCTCGCACTCCAGTCCAAAAAAGGCGGCGGCGGTGGCCAGGGCCACGCCATGCTGGCCGGCCCCGGTTTCCGCAATCAGCTTCTTCTTGCCCAGGTAGCTGGCCAGTAGAGCCTCGCCCATGCAGTGGTTGAGCTTGTGGGCGCCGGTGTGGTTGAGGTCCTCGCGTTTGAAGTAGATGCGGGCGCCGCCAACTTGTTCGGTCAATCGCTTGGCGTAGTAGACCGGCGTTGGCCGGCCCTGGAAGTGGGCGCGAATATCGCGCAGCTTCATAATGAAGTCGTGGGAGTTGCCGATGGTTTGGTAGGCGCGGTAGGTCCGTTCCATTTCCTCGGCCAAGTTTGGCGGCACCTCCATGCCGCCATAGGCGCCAAAGTAGCCATCTTGGTCGGGGTACTGGCGCAGATATGGTTTGTCCGGCATGGTTTTGCTGCTTTCCGTGTTCTTTTCGAGTTGGTTTTTGGCCAGGGAGATCCTATCGGCTGGCGAGGGGGCCCTTAGCCGCCCGGCCTGCTAGATGGGGTGCCGGCAGCCCATTTGGGCGTGGTAGGTTGGCCGGTTGGCAGCGGACCGCTAGCCAGCCATTGGCTGACCGGGCGGCCCCTGGCGTGAGAGCTAGGCGGAGGAGGGGCCATGAAGATTGGTGTTCCAAAAGAAGTCAAGAGTCAGGAAAACCGGGTCGGGATGACGCCATCGGGCGTACATCACCTGGTAGAACGCGGCCACGAGGTGCTGGTGCAGACTGGCGCGGGCGCCGGTTCACGTATCGCCGATGCCGAATTCCTCGGCGCCGGGGCCAAGCTGGCCGGGGTTGATGACGTTTGGGCGGATGCTGACCTGATCGTGAAGGTGAAAGAGCCAATCGCCTCGGAGTACCACTACTTGCGTCCGGGTCAAACCGTGTTCACTTACCTCCACCTGGCGGCCGACAAACCGCAAACCGAAGCGCTGATGTCTTCCGGTACAACTTCGATCGCTTACGAGACTGTCGAGCTTGATGATGGCTCGTTGCCACTGCTTTCGCCCATGTCCGAGGTGGCCGGCCGGATGTCGCTGATAGTCGGGTCACATGCCATGTTGCGTCACTTCGGTGGCCGCGGCGCCCTGGTGCCCGGTGTGCCTGGCGTGGCTCCGGCCAAAGTGGTGGTGTTGGGGGCCGGTGTGGCCGGCGGCAACGCCGCCCAGATGGCCCATGGCCTCAGGGCCGATGTGACTGTGCTGGACGTCAACCTCGAACGCCTGGTCCAACTCGACAAGGAGTTCGACGGCCACCTCAAGACGCTGTTCTCGACCGGCTACTCGGTCCGCCAAGCGGTGGCGGACGCCGATATTGTGATCGGCTCGGTGCTGGTGACGGGCGGTCGCGCCCCGTGCCTGGTGACGCACGAAATGATGCTGGAAGCCAAGGCCGGGTCGGTTTGGGTCGACATCTCTGTTGACCAAGGCGGCTGTTTCGAGGACACCCATCCAACTACGCACGCCGAGCCGACCTATCAGGTGGGCGAAGCGGTTGTCTATGCGGTTGGCAATATGCCCGGCGCCGTGCCGATCAGCTCGACCTACGCCTTGACCAACGCCACCTTGCGATATGTCACCGACCTGGCTGACCGCGGCTGGCGTGAGGCTATGGTGGCCAACCCGGCGCTGGCTCGCGGCCTGTCCACTCACGGTGGCGCGCTGACCTGCGCCCCGGTGGGCGAATTCTGGGGCTTCGACTCAACGCCGGTCGAATCCGTGTTGGCCTAGGTAATGCCTGACAGCTCGCTCCAAGGCGCCAACGCGCCGCTGGGCGGGGCCGGCCTTGAGTTGAAGTCTTCCTTACAGGCTTCGCTACGGGGCGTCCGGCAGGATTTGTTGGCCAAACTCGACCCTCTGGGCGAGTACGACATCCGGCGCCCGATGACGCCTACCGGCACCAATCTGCTGGGCTTGGTCAAACACGTTGGGGTAGTTAGTCTGGGCTACCTCTCCCAGGTGTTTGGCCGGGAAGCGGGCGTCGACGTGGCTGCGATTATGAGTGATGACGAAGCAGATTTGTGGGTCAAGGCCAGCGAATCCCGTCAAAGCATTCTTGACCTCTACGCCCACGCCGCCCAGGTCAGTGACGCCACCATTGATGCCCTTGACTTGGACTCAACTGGAGTAGTGCCATGGTGGCCGCCTGACAGGCGGAACGTGACCCTGCAGGTCGTCTTGGTTCATTTGATCCAAGAGGTCTCCCGGCATTGCGGCCAGGCCGACATTATCAGGGAGATGATTGACGGCCAGGCCGGCCGCTTCCCCGGTGACCCTAGCCTGCCGCAGTGGAACAAAGACGATTGGTCCGCCCACTGCCGCCGGATCGAGCAAGCCGCCCGCGCCGCCGCCTAGCGGTTGTCGAGTCGCAGACCGTAAGGTAGACTGCCTTACGATAGGGAGGTGCGATGACAACACTTCAGATCACGGCAAAAGGCCAAATCACGCTGAAGAAGGCCGTCCTTGAAGCCTTGGGCGCGAAACCGGGTGACAAAGTTGATGTGGAACCGGCGCTGGGGGGCGGGGTCACCCTGCGGCCTGTCCGCAAGACCGGGTCGTTTGCCGATGTCTACTGTAGGCATTCCGGCAGTGTCAGTGAGCCGGTCAGCATTGAAGAAATGAACGAGGTCATCGCCGCCGGCTGGGCGGGGGAGCTTTGAACCTGATCGCCGACACCAACCTGCTGGTTAGGATGATCGTTGGCGACGATCAGCACCAGGCTGAAGCGGCCCTGCATCTGCTTGAACGTGCCCAAATCGTAATCCTGCCGACTGCTGCCTTGTGCGAGTTGTGTTGGGTCTTGGGTCGAACTTACAAACTGACCGCCGCGCAACTGGAAGCCGCCATTCGGGATTTGGTTTTTGCCGCAAACGCGGTGGTGGACGACCGTGCCGTCGGGGCGGGCCTGGTGGTTTTGGCCAACGGCGGAGATTTTGCCGACGGAGCCATCGCGGCGTCCGGCCTGGGGCAAGGCGGCGAGCAGTTTGTCACGTTTGACAGGCAAGCCGCCAAGCTGGTGGCCGATGCCGGCATCCCCACCCGTCTGTTGGATTGACTTGATGGTCGGCGGAGCTCGCCTGTCGTCGGCACGCCCCAGAGTCCGGTTGCCGGCCAGCTCCTAGGCCGCAATGTGGTTGCAGATCTCGTTTGCCTTTGTCTTGTAGTCCTCAAGCCAGACTGACACAGCCTCGCGCAATTCTGAGGCAGCCTGGGCAGCCTGGGCTTCGGCCTCTTGAGCCTGGGGTGCATCCAAACCCCGCAAGCAAATCATCGCGTTTTCAAGATGTGAGAGGCATTCTGTCATGTGCATTGCCAAATTGCTCACCTGCGAGGTCAGGCCTTGCAGTGCGATGGCGGCGCTTTGCAGATCATTCATCTTGATCTGGCACCCAAATGGTCGTGTCCACCTCGCTGGCCAGGCTAGTGGCCCGCTGGATGGCAGTCTGGGCACGGAGCAGGCAGGCCAGCGTGTTGGATGAATCGGCTAGCAGCTTGTCACCAGTGTGGTGGCCCCGGCCCACTGACACCCCGGTGCCGCTCTCAATCCGGGATGTAAGGACATGGGAATATGAGCAAACGTCGATGGCTCTTGACAGGTAGTCCAAAGCCTGTTGTTTGAGGCTTTCGGCCTGTTGATTAACCTCCCAACCCAAGGCGCGGCGCTACTTTGTGAGGTCCTGTATGAACTGGTCAATGGTCGACTTGAGGGTGGCCAAGCGGGCAGCTGATTCGCGCAGAGTGCGCTCGGCCTGCCCCACCTGCCGAACGGCGTCCTCACCGGTTCGTGAGCCTCTCACGGTGGCGGCAAGTTGCGAGGCATGGGTCTTGATGGCCTCGGCGCAAAGTGACGTGCGTTGCTGGGCGGTTTCTGCCGACTGGCCAATTCGGTAGGCCGCGTTGGCAATGTCTTGGATTGATGCCATGAGTGGTGCCCCTTCCCTAAATTGCCCGGACTCGGTCAAGTGCGTTTGACGCCTGGCTCAAGCCAGACAACGACGACCTCAGTGACGATTCGACTTGTGACAGTGCGTCAAGCATCCTTTGGTCATAGCCCTTGGTACTGCCTTTGAGTTCAGACCTGACAAGCTGCATCGTTTCACTGTTGGCCTTCTGAAAGTCGTTGATCAGCCTGGTTTGGTCCTGGATGGCCCTTTGCAGCGCGGCAATCTGTTGGATGGTGTCTTGCAGCGACATTCCGCCTCCTTGTGCTGTGGTGTGGCCGATGCCGGCCTCGGTCGTCTGGTCTGTCCCAACAGCAGCCATGTAGGTGGCGTCAGGCCCAAGTCGTTGTGCCGCCTTTTCCCTAGCCGGGTTGGGTCGGTCTTGGGGTGGTTGGCCTTCATAGGTGCGGCCTGGGTCGCGTTCTCGGTCGTAACTCATGTTTGGGCTCTCGCTGTGTCGACTAGCGTCGGATCAAGCAGTGAGTAGGGGATGACCCGAATGGCCTCTGGCAGTTCGGTCGAGTCCCACGCCAGCATTCGGTTGTCGGCTGGCTTCCAGTCGAGAAGTGGGTCAGACATCAACTGCTTGGCAGATTGGGCGTCAAGTCGCAACCCCAGACGGATGTCAAAGGCGCTCTCGCCGCCATAGCCAATGTGCTCCCGGAAGGCGTCAAGCTTGAGCCACCAGCCAATGAAATGAACCCCACTGGTTGGGCCCGTCTGAACGAGGTCCGGAAACTCTGCAGGCATCGCGCGGATTCGGTCCATGCCCAGCCCAATGACGACCAGGTCTTGGGCATCCTGCCGTTGCGGGAGGCTACCGGCCAGGTTGGCGATGAATTGCTCGACTTCGGGTCTTGGCACAACTGTTAGGTCGGCGCTAAGGCCCGTCATGGCCTGGGTAAAGACGGCGTGGGTGTTGTCCCAAGAGGCGTTGGCTTCGAGACAATCAAGCACCACAAAACGGCTATCGGGACGCTGAACCGCCAGTGACAGGGCGATGTTTTCGATCTCGATGACGGCCTCGCCGGCTCCAACAAGGACAATATTTCGACCTATGTCCCGGCCGAAGGGCACTTCCAGTGGGTGAGCGTCCACTTCGATGCGGGAACCCAATAAGACGGTGGCTTGGGTCTGGTGCGACGGTCGAGTCCGCGTGGGCAAATCATCAGCCAAAGACCGCCTGCGCTCACCCGCGAACACAAACGGCGGCCTGGACTGACCCCTGGAATCCAGCCACCAGTCGTTTCTCAGCCGGCCAAACAACGACTCGTCTGCAAAGGCAATCGAAGTCTTTCTGTTGGCTGAGATGTCGCCGTAGTCCTGGTTGACAACCGCCTCGCGAGCCCTGAGGTGAGCCGCGGCATCGTTCCTTGGCCCCAAGGTGGCGTGTGATTCTGCCAGCGAATTCTTCAGGGCAACTCGGACGGGGACCTGGCCAAATAGGCCCTCGCCAACCGAGCCCGCCAACGAGAGGTTTCCGCCAATGGTCTGTGACGCCAAGATCACATGAATCCCGCAAGCCCTAAACAGCCTGACGCCCCTGACCAGTAAGTCAGCTATTTCGTCGGAAACCTTGTCCCGCTCGGCAAACATCATCTGGAACTCGTCGATGATTACGACAATGCGCGGCATGGGCTGCCCTGAATTGAGGTGCCGAAAATGCCGAAGGTCTTGAACGCCAGCCTCCTTGAAAGCCTTCATTCTGGACCTGTAAATGCCGAACAGCCGCCGCAAGACGCTGAGACCAAACTCTCGGTCCGCCTCCAGTCCCAACACGCGGGCATGGGGCAAGTACAACCCGGTGGCTGGGTCGGAAAACGGCTGAAGCGTGACGCCTTCCTTGAAGTCAAGCAGATAGAGCTGGATTTCCGCTGGCGAGTATCTCTGGCACAGGCTGTGGATGATGACCGAGATTAGGTTGGACTTACCCTGGCCCACGGCCCCGGTTACTAGCATGTTGTGGCGTTGGTTCAGTTCGTCACCAAGGGTTATTTCAACTGTCTGCAGCCCGTATCGCCCAATGGCAAAGGTCAAGCCGTCCTCGCTGGTGTTTTGCCAGGCCTGTTCGACCGGCTGAATCTCGGTGAATGCCAACGGATCGACTTGGGCCGTGGCCAAGTGGTTGGCGACTTTCCGTGACAAGCTGATTAGATGCTTGGGTTGAGGCGGCTCCCAGCCGCCGACGGTGTCTCCATCATCGTGGCGGATCAAGCCGCGCTCCACTTTGAGGTATTGGCAGGAGGCCACCACGGCTGGATTGGCGCCCAGGGTCATCGAATGAACGATGAATGACACGCCGGCGGTTGGGCCGGCCTTTAGCAACACGCTTAGGTCGAACTGGCTCTGCTCGTCAAGAGCCGAGAAGTCGGTTGACACCACAATCAGCTTGTAGCCTTCGACGGGGTAGTCCACCTCATTGCGAAACGCCACCAGGTTTGGCGCTAGGCCCTGCATCACGTTCTTGACGCCTTGAACATGGTCTCTCAAGTAACGCAGGGTGGATTTGAAGTCTTGCTGGTCATGTAGCAGGTGGAGAATCTTCTCCCCACCCGAGTTAAGCGGCCAGAAGGGCGCAGCCAGACCGCTCAGGCCGTCATCGAACACCGTCATTTCGAGTTGGCCAGGTGCTGTGGCCTGCAGTGCCTGGAGCATGACTAATTGGGTCACCTTTACGCTAAGGTCATTCGCCAAGGTGTCTTCTACCCAGATGTTGGCTGATCCAAGCAGCGGCAGCGATGTTTGGCCAAGTGAGACCCATTCGGCTACTTTGAGCGAGTCAGGACTCATGCCGGCCAGCTAGTCCCTCAGGTCAATCGGAAGCGTGAGAAGAGGCTTGGCGACCAGTTGCTCCTGCACCTCACCGAGCTGCCTTTGCGCAAAGTCCCATGCGGCTTTGGTCTGGGTCCACTTTGTGCGCTTGCTGATTTGCCATGCGACATAGCCCGCAATGGCCGCAGTGATCAGCAGGAACACGACACCCGCGCCGCCAGCGAAGTTGAACACGGCAATCATGATGAAGAACGACACCACGGTCGCGGCGATGCCAGACAGCGGGATGTCTGGCTGCATGCCCTTGGCCGCCGGAACAGCGGCTTGTCTGTTCCGTTCGTCGAGGAGTTCGCCGAGCTTCTGACAGCGCTTGCAATTTGACTTC
>WQXJ01000024.1 GCA_009784895.1 Micrococcales bacterium
GCTGAAGCTCGGTGTCGCCGCAAATTGGGGGGTTGTTAGCCGAGGGGCAGGCTGATTCGGCTTGGCACTTGGTCAGGGTGTTGGTGGTTTTGGTCGGGGTGTTGGTGGACCACTACAGGTATGCCCCAGTCTTGGGCGTTGAGGTGGCAGGCCGGGGTTGCGGCACCGGCCGCGTCGCAGGTCGCAACCCGGGCGGTGACATGTAAGACCCCGTGTCCTGGCGCCAATTCGAGGCGCCGTCGCAACTGGTGGCCCGGGCCACCTCCCTGGATCAGGAGTTCAGGCGGTGAAGCCGACACACTGACCTCGATGGCCGGCCCGGACGCATCATCAAGTCGCCGCCCGGCCGGCACCGTGAAATCGATTTCGAGATCAAGGCCCTGACCGGCGGGCAAGTCCATGGCCGGCCGGCCGGTCGCTTTTTCCAGATGCGGTCGAGCGGACTTGGCCGGCCCGGCGGGTTGGGCCAGGCTGATTGACTTGGCCGGCCCGGCGGGTTGGGCCAGGCTGGTTGGCCTAGCCAGGCTGGCGGGTTGGGCCAGGCTGGTTGGCTCAGCCTGGCTGGCGGGTTGGGCCAGTTTGGTCGGTTTTGCTGGCTGGGCAGGGTTGACCGAGACTGAGGTTTTGACTCTGATAAGTCGGTGGGCGCTGGACTCGACCACAACCACCTCGTCATTGGCCAGCGCTGGATGCAACACAACGTCGCTTGGCTCGGCCAGCCCCGTGGCCAGCGTCCGCAGCCGCTGCTGGTTCGGATCAAAGATGCGGACAGCGCCGTTGAAGGTATCGGCCACGACCACCTGGCCATTCGGCGGCACAGCCAGGCCAAGTGGATGCTGCATCAAGGCGCTGCCAGGTGCGCCATCGGCCAAGCCAAAATCGAATAAACCCGACCCGATGGCCGTGCCCACCTCCAGCTCTTGGTCCAGCCAACGCAAGGCCGAGGTTTCCGAATCAGCAAACCAGCAGCGGCCGTTTGCGGCCATGGCTAGGCCCGATGGCTGGGCCAGCTCCGCCAACAAGGCAGGGCCGTCAATCAAGCCTTCGCCGGAATTGCCAGCCAGAACGCCAACCCGCATCTGAGCTGGGTCGTAGGCCCAAATCTGGTGAACCCCGGCCATGGCGATCAACACCAACCGCCGGGCGGGATCCCAAACAACGTCCCAGGGTGACGACAGCTCTGTCTGATCGGCCCTGCCACCACCCTGACCCAACAGCACTGGCCCAAGACGGCCGCGCCGGGCCGATTGACTACCAGTTCCGGCCAGGGTTGTGACGGCTCCAGTGGCGAGGTTGACACCGCGCAGAGCGTGGTTGGCCGAATCGGCCACCACCACATCACAGCCCAGCCGCGCGGCCAGGCGGGAAGGCAGCCGGCACAACCCATTTGGCTCGCTGAAGCAGGCCTGGCCCGCCGAGCCATCTCGCCATCCACGTTCGCCGGTACCAATTACCCTGGTCAACTCCCCGTCCAAGGTGACTTCGGCGAGGCGGTGATGCCCGGCATCGGACACCAGAAGACTCCCAGACGCCAACGCCACAGCCTTCGAAGGGAAGGACAAAGCGGTGCAATCCGACTCCGGCGGCCGGTATGGCCCGGGGCCAGGGACCAACGAGCCCCTAGATCTGTGCAGGTCAGCCAGATGGGCAAGCCGCTGCGCCAGGGCTTCGCCGTGACCCTCACCGGCCATGTGAGCGACGATGCGACCGTCGGGGTCAATCAGCACCAAAGTGGGCCAAGCTCGGGCCCCATAGGCACGCCAGGTAGCCAGCTCCGGATCGTCAAGAACGGGGTGTTCGACCTGGTAGCGCCGCACGTTGGCAGCCAATGCAGCCGGATTGGCCTCGTGGCTGAATTTGGGAGAGTGGACCCCAATCACCACAAGAACGTCGGCAAAGCTTCGCTCCAGGGTCCGCAACTCGTCAAGCACATGCAGGCAATTGACACAGCAAAACGTCCAGAAATCCAGCAGCACCATCCTGCCGCGCAGATCGCCCAGCTTCAGGGCGCGCCCGCCGGTGCCAAGCCAAGCCCGTCCAGCCAGTTCAGGGGCAATCTCGCCAGGTCTCGCGGGAGCCGCAGGCGGGAGAATCCGGTCGTTCACGCAAGCACAATCTGGTCAAGCCAGTCGGTGATTTCTGTCAAATAGCGCGACCGGATTGGCTCGGGTGACAGTGCCAGGTCATGCGAACCACCTTCTAGCGCCCTGACCTCGATGTTCATCCCCAACCTGGGGGCCAAGCGCCACATTTGGCGCGGGTCGAGGACCGAATCGGTGGTCAGCACTTCGGGGTGATCGTGGCGGTTGTCACCCCGGCGTAGCGATGTCATCACCAAGACCGGGCAGTCGACCGTCAAACCGCGTTTGACCTGTGCCTGCGCTCGCCGGATCGAACTAAACCATTTGGCCGCCACCGGGAATCCATCATGTGGTTTCCAGGCCAGATCGAAGTCCCATTCGCCGCCGGAGTCGACGTGCAAGGCCCGTCCGTAGTAAGCGTGCAGCCCTTTGAACTTGGCTTTTGGAGCCACTTTGGCCAAGACATGAACGAATTCCGTCAGCGCTCTGCGCTGGAACGCACCAGCATTGAAGTCGAGCCAGGGCGAGTCCAAGATCAGCCCGCGCAGCTGGCTTGGTCTGGCCTGCGCCCACAGCGGCCCAATCAAACCGCCTGTTGAATGGCCCAAGAGCACCAGATTCTGGTGGCCCGCCTGGCGGATGACGGCGGCCGCGGCGTCTAGTTCCTCGGCGTAGATGGCGATGTCTGGCACGTAATTTGGAATCTCCTGGTCGTTGCCGCGCCCAATCGACCGCCCGTATCCGCGCAGGTCAACCGCATAGAAAGCGTGGCCATGAGCGGCAATGGCCTTGGCCACATGCGGGTGGAAAAAGTAGTCGACAAAGCCGTGCAGGTACAAAACCGCAGTGGCGGCAGGCCCTTGCCCGACGCCGGCCTCACCGGCTGACGGGTCACTTGCCTTGGAAGGTGGCGGCGTTGGGTCGGTTTCGGCAGCGTTGGCCGGTCCTCGCGGCCCGGTGTATCGCACCATTGTGGCTAAGGCGCCGCCGGGCAGCTCCAGGTCGCACTGTTCAAATCCCTCGCCCAGCAGGTCAGGGCGCCAAGTGGGCTGTGTCTGGGTTGTCACAGCTCCAATCATCTCGCATTTGGCGTTGGGCGCGGCCAGCCTTGCCCGCGGCGACGATTAGCTCAGATCCAAGACTCGGTCACGTCCAGGATGCGTTCGATTGACTCAGGTTCACCCGCCGATATCCGGACACCGTCGCCGGCAAACGATCGAACCGTCGCGCCAGCATTAGCGCAAGCCTCGGCCAGAGGTGTGGCCTGCTCGCCGGCCTCGAGCCAAACGAAGTTGCCGTCCGAGACCGGCACCGCCCAGCCCTGGTCCAGCAAACCCTGGCGAAGCAGCCCGCGCACCTTAGCGATCTGGGCCACCCGCGAGCGCATTTCGTCTTGCCGGTCTAGCGACACCAGCGCCGCCATCTGGGCCACCGCCGAGACGCTGAAAGGCAGCGTGGCCGACCGAATGGCCCGAATCACCTCGCCTGGGCCAATGGCGTAGCCCAGGCGCAGTCCAGCCAGGCCATAAGCCTTCGAGAAAGTTCGGAAAACCACCAGGTTGGGCCAATCTGCCAGCAGTTCCAGCGGTCGCACTGCCTTCGGGTCGTCGACAAACTCGGCGTAGGCCTGGTCAACCGCCACCAATACGTCATCGGGCACTTGGCCCATGAAGGTCACAAAGTCACGGTGCCACACCGACGGTCCAGTCGGGTTGTTGGGTGTGCAAATCATGACCACGCGTGTTGCCGGAGTAATCGCGTTGGCCAGGGCCTTTAGATCCAGCCGCCCGCCGTCGCCAAGCGGTACTGTGACGGACTTGGCCCCACTCAGCCCGGCCAGAATCGGGTAGGCCTCGAAGCTGCGCCAAGGGTAGACAACCTCGCTGCCCTCGCCGCAGTAGGCCAGCATCATGGCGTTCAGGGCGGCCAACGAACCGGGCGCCACCGCAATCTGCGTTGATTCGACACCGTGGAATTGAGCCAGGGCCTTGATTAAGTCGCCGCAGGCCGGATCCGGATATCGATTGAGGTCACTGGCCGCGTCGATCACTGCCGCCAAAACACCCGGTAGGGGCGGGAAAGGCGATTCGTTGGAGGACAGTTTGAAAGCCCCAATCCCAGGCGAAGCCTTTTTGCCCGGAACGTAGACCGGCAAGGTCTCGATACTTGGTCGCAACGGCGGTTTGGACATGCACCAATCGTGCCACGCCCGGCCCCTGGCCGGATTCAGGTGGCGCACGGCGGTTCGCGCCAAACCTCATCGCCGCCGCAGAAGAGGTACATGGACGAACCGCGCTGCCCACGGCGCCCAGTCGACCGGATTTGTGCCAAGATCGAACCGTGGTTCCCTTCGGCTGGCGAATCGTCATCAACGCCTTGGCACTATGGCTAGTCGACGCCCTAATGACCTCAGTCTGGATTGAGAAAGACAGCGACGGCATCATCGCCTCAATTGCCATCTACCTGGTACTGGGTCTGGTCCTGGCTGTCATCAACACGATCGTCAAGCCGATTGCCCACTTCATCGCCTTCCCGCTATACATCCTGACGCTGGGACTATTCGTCCTGGTGACCAACGCCCTGATGCTGGAGTTGGTCAGCTGGCTCAGCCAGAAAATGGGTATTGGCCTGCACGTCGACTCGTTTGGAGCGGCCATTTGGGCAGCCCTGATCCTGGCCATCCTGACGGCCTTGATTTCGATCCCATTCAAGCGACGGGTCGATCCGGGTCAGAGCCAGTACTAGCCGGCGACCAGGTCCAAACACCTAGCCTTTCGCGGTTTCCATCCTCCCAGTCACGGCCTGGCCCACCTGGGTAAACGGACCGGGTGCCGTTGGCGGGGAACTGGAGCCGACCCGTTTTATTTCGAACAGGCGCAGTTCGACCGTGGCCTCCGGGTTCAGCATTGGCGCGGCCGCTGCTTGCCAGTCCCGGATCGAGACATTGCCCGAATTGTCGATCAACGCACCGGTGTCAATGTAGGAGTTGATGCCATGGGAAGTGGTTGGCTGTTTGGCTTTGGCCGCCAGCTCTGGGTCTGAAGCTTTTGTCAGGTCACGAGTCACCGTAACGTGGTTGCGCCTATCCGGGTTTGGACCCTCGTCCAAGGCTGGGATCGGGTCTTGGACGTGCTCCAGGGATAGCACCTTGACACTCGACTTGACTGGAATGCCGGAGACCGGTGAGCCGGCAGTGACAACACCAGAAACCTTGAAAGCCTCGGTGAAGTCGGCATTTGCCGCTAGGGATGCTGCCACCAGTCCACCTTGCGAGTAGCCCACCAGCAGTACCGGCTGGTCCGGTCCAATCCCGGCTTTGCCCATGGCGCCTACCACGGCCAGGCCGGTGGCGCTGACATCGCCGGAAATGGCTCGCAGGTTTGAGGAATTGTCCATGGGATCTGTCCCAGTTCCAAAGGCGCTGGAGCGCATACCTGGCACTAGGACCACCCAGGAGATCGAACCATCTGGCGCCGTAACCCGGCTAACCCCGACGCGGGCAGGTTGTCCCCCGGGCGCGGAGACCTCTTCGATCTGTCTCATCAGGTCTTCGATGCCTCCGTATGGGCTATGCGACCGTCGCCGCAGATCCCTCACCTCTACCGCCAGCCCGTCACCGAACACCGCCGCAATCGAACCAGTGATCAAGCGGGTCAGTCTTTCGGTCGAAAGCGGCCTAGTCAGGATGCCGCCGCTCAGGACAGTTCTGATTGTCGACTGATGCAGTCGCAGGGCCGAGGCCAAGCCGTCGGGGTCTTGCTTGACGTCACACAATGCCAGCCCGGCGGCCTTGGCTTTGAACAGCAACGTGCCAATAAGGGGTCCAAAAGGCAGGGAGCTAACCTTGGCCAAGGCCAGAAAGGCATCACGCCTGGCCTGGGCCATCACGGAAAACTCACGGGCGGCCTGGGCCTCGGCCCTGAGGTAATTGGCTTTGGCCTCCCCAACCAGGCCAATCAACCTGTCCACGGCCTCATACAACGCGCCGCGCAGGTCCATGGCCTCCTCAACAGAGACCACGGCGGTCGCGATAAGCCGCTTAGCCTCGAGGCCGGCCCCGGCAGCGCCGCCGTAGTCGCATAAGACCACATCCCTGGCCTGCTGGGTATCCGCCTGCGCCAAACAGAACAGCCAGCGAGTCAGGACCAGTCCGTCCCTGGCCCGTCCCAACAACTCGGCCAGTTCGCCCATTTCGGTTATGGAGACACGGATTCCACCCTTACCGCCGCGTACCGAAATCTCGTCTGTCATAGGCCATGTCCCGCCGTCCCAGCAGAGCCTGCGGCTAGGGTCTGGACGGCCGCCGCGGCTTGGTTCAGATCGATCATGGCCAGGTCACTTCGGCTCAGCAGCATTGCCGCCCGTCCTGAAAGCCGAACCACGCAATCCGCCATGGCCGCAGCCGCCGGCGACTCCCACTTCGCCGGCCAGACCGCCCTCAGCCGCCAATCAACCTCCTCCACTGATTCCCGAGCCGCCCGCAAATGTGCCGCGGCCCCGGCCAAACTGGCCTCAGCACTGCCCGCATTCATGGCTCAAGTTTGCCTACTAGAACCAAATAGCCGATGGCTAAAGCCTCCGGTCTGTGGACTACCGCCCTGGTGCAAACCTTGAACGATTCGCCCAAGACTGACAACCGCGCCCGAACCGCAGCTGACCTGCCGTAACACCCGCCGTGGGTGCAGACAAGACGCGCTTTACCGGTATTCTTGGGGGACGACATCGGGCAGAACGGCCAACCGGAGGCGGAGTGCGTACCTACACCAAGCGTTTTTCTCCCTCCGAACCCAACTCGCCCGCTCTCGAAGCGGCCGGTTTGCGCTGGCTGGCCGAGGCCACCGACCAGGGCGGTGTCCAGGTGGTGCAGCCCGTCAAGATCCTCGAATCGACGCTGACCTTGGACTATCTACCGACCGTGTCCCCCGCCCCGGGCGCCGCAGAAACCTTTGGCCGCGCCCTCGCCCACACTCACGCCGCCGGGGCCAGCCACTTTGGTGCCCCGCCGCCGCCTTGGAGTGGGCCTGGCGCGATTGGCCTGGCGCCGCTCAGTTTTGTCGCCAGTCCGTCTCCAGGCGATCCGTGGGGCGCCTTTTATCACCGCGAACGCTTGGCGCCTTACGTCGCAGCGGCCACTCGGGTGGCAGCCTTGCCCGATGACGGCCCATCAGTTTTTGCCGCCCTGGGCCAGCGACTGGTGGGCGGCCTATTCGATTCTCCACAGCCAGCGTTGGTCGGTTCGGTGGCTCGAATCCACGGCGATTTGTGGGCCGGAAACGTCATGTGGTCGCCCGCACCAATGCCCGGCGACAAGGCCACATGGACCGGTGCCTGCTTAATCGATCCGGCTGCCCATGGCGGCCACGCCGAGACTGATCTCGCCATGCTGGCCCTATTTGGCGCACCAGGCCTGCCCAGCATTTTGGCAGCCTACAACGAGGTCTCCGCGCTGGCGGATGGCTATCAGGATCGCGTCGGCTTGCACCAACTACATCCATTGCTCGTTCACGCCTGTCTGTTCGGAGCTAGTTATGGCGACCGTGCGGTAGCCCGAGCGCGCCAGTATCTCTAGCGCAGCCGCTAAACAAAAGCTCGGTCTCGCTGCCAAGGGTGGGGCCGGCCAACCCACTTCGCGGCGACACTGAGGTTTGGCGCACAGGCACTCAACCCAAGCTCGGTCTCGCTGCCAAGGGTGGGGCCGGCCAACCCACTTCGCGGCGACACCGAGGTTTGGCGCACAGGCACTCAACCCAAGCTCGGTCTCGCCACAAGAAAGGCAGGGTGTGCGCAAGCTCGGTCTCGCCACAAGAAAGGCAGGGTGTGCGCAAGCTCGGTGTCGCTGAATGGGGGATGGTGCAGAAGCTCGGTCTCGCCACAAGAAAGGCAGGGTGTGCGCAAGCTCGGTGTCGCTGCGAAGGGCGCCGAAATGGGCCTGAGCGGGAGTTGCCTAAGTACACAATGCCAAACCTGAATTGCGCCACTAAGCTCAATCTGTATGACCTCAGCTTTCGAGGACCGAGGTGGGTCGGCGTTTCCTCCGGCCCAGCCGGCGCCTGACCAGCCACCCGCCCCTCAGCCAACGGCGCAAGGCACCGGATCGGCAGGTGTGTGGGACGACCCGATTGCCGCCGCCAAACCAGAGGCTCCGGGTGGAAACACCGGGAGCTGGTGGGCAACGCCTGTAACTGATACGGGCCCGGCGCCGGCGCCACCCGAACCAGCCCCGACACCTGACCAGGTGCCAGCTAGGCGATCAGTCGGCCCGTTCGCTCCGCATATCCCGGACCAAGCCCCCACCGCCACCCAGGCCTTTCCCCCCCGCGCCAACGAGGCCGCCGCGCCGCCCTTCCCGGTTTTCCCGCCAACCGCCGAGTCCGGGCGGACCACCGAAACGCCGGTCGCTGCCATGGGCCCGCCGGCACAGGTCCAGGCACCTTGGCCAGCCCCACTTTCGGGTGCCGACCAGCCAATTTTCACCGGCAGGCCAGCCGAGCCGGTGCTCAGCCGGCCAGCTGAGCCAGAGATCCTAAAGCCCGCAGAGCCTTTCCCCGGACCGGTAGTTGACCCGCCCCTGGAGCCATTCCCCGGGCCGGTAGTTGACCCACCCTTGGAGCCATTCCCCGGACCAACCGCCACTGTGACGGCACCGGCCGCACCGATTCTGCCCGACCCGGACGTCACCTCAGTCGAAGACGAAGCAGTCTGGGCCACGGCCCCGGCCGAACCGGTGGTCCTTGACACCGCCGAGGCCACCGAGGTCACCAGCCCGCCATTCGGCGCCAATGACCAAGCCGCAGCGGACGCGGCCTACACCGTCGGTCCAGCCCAGGGCGTGACCGCAGCCGGGCCCCAACCCTTACCTGCGCCTGAAGACTTCGCTGAGCCTGCGCTCGCAGCGGCAGCCGAGTCCGTGGGCGAGCCGGAACTCGAGGTTCCGGCCAAACCGGAACCAGAAGCCAGACCAGTTACTCCCGCCCCCCAGCCCAAGGCCAGGGTAGATGAGGCACCGGCTGTAGCGCCGGCATCGGGCGCAACGCGATCAAACCCCTGGATCGGCTTGCTCTGGGTGGTAGCCGGGGTAGCGCTGGCAGTTGGCATGCCGTTGGGTTACTTCGCCTCCGATTTCCTGGCCTACCTGGGTAACGTGGTGGCCTCACTAGGGTCATTGGCGGTGGTCGGGGCGCTGGTGTTGGCCGGGCTTGACCGCCGGCTACGCGATCGGTGACCGGCCGGCGGATTTGCATGGGGCCAGGCCCTAGGCGCTAGAGTGGCACCCATGACTACACCTGACCAGCCACAGTATTCCCAGCAGCCGCCGCAGCCCGCCGCCTATGGCTACCAGCCGCCGGCGCAGGCACCCCAGCCCTATGGCGTGGCGCCAGCTCATCGCCCGGCCAGCGGCGGCGGTTTCTCGATGTCCGGGGGCCTTTGGTCGACTATTGGGTTGGGCGCAGGCGGCCTGTTCTTCGTGATCGGCCTGATCTTGGTGATGGCGACCGACTCCTACCGGCCATCGACGCTGGGCAACCACTTCTTCAGTGCCGGCCTGACGATTCTGGGCCTGGTCATCCTGGGCGAGATCATCGCCAGCGCCATCAAGTCAAAGAAGTAGGCCTGGGTTCACCCCGTCACCCAGGGAAACTAGTGCGGTGGTCCAGAACCTTGCCAACCTAGAACCCCGTCCAGCCCTCGGCCCGCTGGACGGGCGTTACGCGCCAGTTGTGGCGCCGCTGGTCGACTATTTCTCCGAGCCGGCGCTTGGTCGAATGCGCCTGCATGTTGAGGTCGAATGGCTAATCCACCTGCTGAGCGAGTCAGCCCTGCCCGGCGCGCCTATTCCAAACCAGGCTGAGTGCGACTACCTGCGTTCGATTGTCTCCAGTTTCGGTGGACCACAAATCGAAGAGCTGGCGGCGATTGAGCGCTACACCGCTCATGACGTCAAAGCGGTCGAGTACTTCTTGCAGCGGCGGCTGCGCGAAGCGGCCGACTTCTTTGATGGTGAAACCTGCCTGACCGAATTGGAGCCGGCCCTGCATTTCGGTTGCACCTCGGAAGACATCAATTCGTTGAGTTACGCCCTGCTGGTAATGGGGGCGATGGAGCGGATCTGGCTGCCGGCGGCGACTTCACTGTGCGACCAGTTGGCCGCCCTGGCGCAAGACCACGCCGGGCTAGCGATGCTTAGCCGGACGCACGGCCAGGCGGCCACACCCACAACTCTGGGCAAGGAACTGGCGGTGACGGTCCACCGGCTGCGGCGCCAGCTCGACCGAATTAGGGCTGATGAGTATTTGGGCAAGTTCAACGGCGCCACCGGAACCTACGGCGCCCATGTGGTGGCGGCACCCGGCACCGATTGGATTGCCTTGTCCCGCTCTTTTGTCGAAAAGCTGGGCCTGACCTGGAATCCCCTGACCACGCAAATCGAATCGCACGACTGGCAGTCCGAGCTTTATGCCGATGTGGCCCGGTTTGGCCGGATCGCTCACAACTTGGCCACCGACATTTGGACCTACATTTCGCTGGGCTATTTTGCCCAAGTCCGCGGTCAGGGCACGGTCGGGTCTTCGACCATGCCGCATAAGGTCAACCCGATCCGCTTCGAGAACGCCGAGGCAAACTTAGAGATCAGCGGTGCGTTACTCGACACCCTGAGTGCCACCTTGGTCACCTCCCGGCTGCAACGCGACTTGACCGATTCGACCACCCAGCGCAATATTGGCGTGGCCTTGGGGCATTCGCTGCTGGCGCTCGACAACCTAAGCCGCGGCCTGGCTGGCCTCGATGCCAACGCCGCAGCCATGGCGGCTGACCTTGAGGCCAACCCCGAAGTCCTAGCCGAGCCGATCCAATCAGTCATGCGGGCAGCCGCCCTGGCCGGAGTGACCGGCCTGGGCGATCCTTACGAACGGCTCAAGGAGCTGACCCGCGGGCAGCGTGTGACGCAGGCCCAGTTCACCGAGTTTGTCGGCAGCCTAGGTCTCCCGCCCGATGACGAGGCTCGCCTGCGCGCGCTCACACCCGCCTCCTATACCGGGCTGGCAGAGGAGCTGGTTCGCCGCTACATGACGGAGTCTGGCTAGGCCGAGCCGGTACCCTCACGCTCGACTGTGGCGCGACCAGCTTCGAGCCGGGCCACCGGCACGCGGAACGGCGAGCAGCTGACGTAGTCCAGGCCCACTTTGTTGAAGAAGTGGATCGACACCGGGTCGCCACCGTGTTCACCGCAAACACCAAGCTTGATGTCCGGCCGGGTTTGGCGCCCCAGTTCGACAGCCTGCTCCACCAGCGCGCCGACCCCGTCCTCGTCAATCGTCTCGAACGGTGAAACCGAGAAAACGCCGGCTTCAATGTAGTCGGCAAAGAAGGCGCCTTCTACGTCATCGCGCGAGAAGCCCCAGGTGGTCTGGGTCAGGTCGTTGGTGCCGAAACTGAAGAACTCGGCCGCCCGGGCGATCTGGTTGGCGGTTAGAGCGGCCCTGGGCAGCTCGATCATGCAGCCAATTGGGATGTCCAGCTCGACCCCGCTGGCCGCCGCCACCTCGGCAATGATCTGTTCGGCTTGTCCGCGCACCAGGTCTTGTTCGACCACTGATCCAATTAGCGGCACCATCACCTCGGGCTTGGGATCCTTGCCCTCGCCCACCAGCTGGGCTGTCGCCTCGGCGATGGCCCTGACCTGCAGTGCGAACAGACCGTCAACGACGATGCCAAGGCGCACGCCGCGCAGGCCAAGCATTGGGTTGGCTTCATGCATCCGGTTGACCGCTGCCAGTAGTTCGACATCGGCCTGGTCTGCCTGGCCATTGACCTCAGCCTTGGCCACACGGATCGACAATTCGGTTAGGTCGGGTAGGAACTCGTGCAACGGTGGATCGATAAGGCGCACCGTGGTCGGAAGGCCATCGAGGGCCGTGAACAGCTCGACAAAGTCCTGACGCTGCATTGGCAGCAAAGCGGCTAGTGCCTCGGCCTTGGCCGCATCATCTTTGGCCAGGATCAAGCGTTCGATCAGGACCCGGCGGTCGCCCAGGAACTGGTGCTCGGTGCGGCACAGACCCACACCTTGAGCCCCGAAACGCCTGGCGCGGGCGGCGTCTTCGCCGTTGTCGGCGTTGGCCCGGACTTTCAGACGACGGACCGAATCGGCGTGGCGGATGATCCGGTCAACCGCGTTGACCAACTCAGCGGCATCGGCATCGGCCCCTATCTGAGCCAAGGTCGCCTCGAGGCCATCTTCGAGGTACTGCACCACGATCGATGGCACCACTGGCACCTGGCCCAGGAAAACCTCGCCGGATGTGCCGTCAATGGCGATGACTTCGCCTTCGCTGACGGTTGTGCCAGCCACTTTGAAGCATCGCGCGGCCGGATCGACCTCAATTGCCTCGGCCCCGGTGACACAGGTGGTGCCCATGCCGCGGGCCACCACGGCGGCGTGTGAGGTTTTGCCGCCGCGGGAGGTCAAGATCCCGACCGATGCGATCATGCCGCCCAGGTCGTCTGGATTGGTCTCACGCCGCACCAAAATGACCTGCTTGCCCTGGGCCGCCCACTCGATAGCGGTGTCCGGATCGAAGACGGCCTGACCCACAGCCGCGCCCGGCGAGGCCGCCATGGCCTTGGCCAGCAGCTGCTTGGGTGCGTTCTTGTCGAACTGGGGGAACATTAGGTTGGCCAGCTGTGCCCCGGTGACCCGGTCAAGGGCAATGTCCATCGACACCAAACCCTCGTCGACCAGCTGTATGGCGATCTTGAAGGCCGCCGCCGCGGTCCGCTTGCCCACGCGGGTTTGCAGCATCCAGAGCTTGCCGCGCTCTACCGTGAATTCGATGTCGCAGAGGTCACGGTAGTGACGCTCCAAGGTTTCCATAATGTGCATCAACTCGTCGTAAGAGGCCTTGTCGAGCCGGGCCAGATCATCCAGCGACAGCGTGTTGCGGATGCCAGCGACAACGTCTTCGCCCTGGGCGTTGGGCAGGTAGTCGCCGTAAGCCCCAGGGTGCCCGGTTGCCGGGTCGCGCGTGAAAGCCACGCCGGTGCCGGACCCTTCGGCCAGGTTGCCAAAAACCATGGTCTGAACGTTGACGGCGGTGCCGAGTTCATCGCTAATCTGCTCACGCCGGCGGTATAACCGCGCTCGTTCGGTGTTCCATGAATTGAAAACGGCCACAATGGCGTGATCAAGCTGCTGGCGTGGGTCTTGTGGGAAGGGCTGACCGGTGGCGTCAAGCACAATCTGCTTGAACTGGTCGACCAACTCGCGCAGGTCGTTGGCCGTCAAGTCGACGTCAGAAGCCGCTCCAACCTGGGCTTTCTTGGCATCAAGGGCATCGGCAAAGAGGTCGCCGTCCATGCCCAGGACGGTCTTGCCGAACATCTGGATGAGGCGGCGGTAGGAGTCCCAAGCAAAACGCTCGTCGCCGGCGAAGGCCGCTAGGCCCTGGACCGAAACGTCGTTCAGCCCCACATTCAAAACGGTTTCCATCATCCCGGGCATGGAGAATTTCGCGCCCGAGCGCACCGACACAAGCAGAGGTTCACTAGCGCCACCAACTGTGCGGCCAAAACGTTCTTCGAGTTGCCCGATGGCGGTCGCGACCTGGCCATTTAGCTCGCCGGGGACTTCGCCATGGTGCATGTAGTAACGACAAGCTTCTGTGCTAACAGTGAAACCCGGTGGCACAGGCAGGCCTAGACCGGTCATTTCGCCCAAGTTGGCGCCCTTACCTCCCAACAGGTCCTTGTCGTCTTTGCCTGATTCTGTGAAGTTGTAAACGTATTTGGGCACGTCAGTGATCTCCTTGGACGATTTGAGCCGGGCTCTGGCCCTGGCCACATGCAATCCTAGACCCACCATTGGCCCAAAAATCCGGCCGTCTGGCCCGTGCCCAAGCTCGGTGTCGCTGCAAAGGGGCAGGTTGGGCCACAAATTGTGGCGAGACCGAGGTTTTGCCGGTTGGGGTGTGTGCCCAAGCTCGGTCTCGCTGCGAAGGGGCTGGTTGGGTTACCAATTTGCGGCGAGACCGAGGTTCTGCCGGTTGCGGTGTGTGCCCAAGCTCGGTCTCGCTGCGAATAGGCAGGTTGGACCACAAATTGCGGCGAGACCGAGGTTTTGCCGGTTGCGGTGTGTGCCCAAGCTCGGTGTCGCCGCAAAGGGGGCTGAGCTGGATCTGTGCTGAAGCTCGGTGTCGCCGCAAAGGGGCTGGTTGGGTTACCAATTTGCGGCGAGACCGAGGTTTTGCCGGTTTCGGTTTGTTAGGGTCGTGGCCATGGCGAACGCGGCGAAGGTGCCACTGATAACACTCAACAATGGCGTCACCATCCCCCAGTTGGGCTTCGGCACCTACAAGATCGACCCCGACCAGACCGAACGTGCCGTGACGCAGGCGCTGGAGCTGGGCTACAGGCACGTCGACACGGCCAAGCTCTACTACAACGAGGCCCCAGTAGGCCGGGCGGTGAAGAACTCCGGCCTTGATCGCTCCGAAGTATTTGTCACCACCAAGCTCTGGAATGACCAACATGGTGACGCCGCGACGGCTTTCAACCAGTCACTCGACCGGTTGGGCCTGGACTACGTTGACCTCTACCTGATCCACTGGCCAGCCCCGGCCCAGGGCCTGTACATCCAGGCCTGGCGGACAATGGAACAGATCGTCGCCTCGGGAATGGCCAGAGCAATTGGCGTCTGCAACTTCCTCGGCCAGCAGCTTGGGCGCCTGATTGATCAGACCGACACCATCCCAGCCGTCAACCAGATCGAGCTCCATCCCAACCTTCAACAACGCCAGGCGGCGGAGTTTTCGCGCCGCCACGGCACCATTGTTGAGGCCTGGGGGCCGCTGGGCCACGGCAAGGGCCTGATCCTGGACCACCCAGTGGTCAAGTCGCTGGCCGCCGCCACCGGCCAAACACCGGCCCAGGTGCTGCTGCGCTGGCAGATCCAGCAAGGCAACATCGTCATTCCCAAAACGGTTCACCCCCAGCGCATGACCGAAAACCTGGACGTGTTCGACTTTGAACTGACCACCGACCAGATGGCCGCATTGACCGCGCTTGAAGACGGCACCCGCCTGGGCCCCGACCCGGAGACCTTTGGCTAGCCAAGAAACCAGGTAGGGAACAGGCTCTGCCAGGGGGTTTGCGCGGTCTTCTGACCTACGCCAATGCGGCCAACCAGCCCACTGTCACCAGGTGAGCTGGCGTTGGCATACCGTTCTATTCGGTAAAGGCCTTGGGTAGCGTCTGGTTCCAGGCTTGGTCAAGCTCTTCAAGCAGGATGGTGAACTGGCCTTCAATCTCCAGTGCCGGTGGAGCCTCAATTCCGCCGTCACGCAGCCACTGCTTTTCGCCAGTTTCCGGATCAGGAAAGACATTGCCGGTTAGGCCCAAGAAGGTGATAGGCAGGCCCTTTGACACAGCCAGGTTCCAAAAGGCGGCGTCGTCTTCGCCCACCCGCACGGCCACAATGGCCCGGGCCTGGGACTCAGAGAACAAAGCCGTGAAAGCGTCGACCTCGAACATGACATTGAGTCCCTCCAAGTCGACCTGCGCACCAACCCCCCACCTGAGGCAAGCCTCGCTCAGGGCCTGGGCCAGGCCGGCATCGGACAAATCATGCGCCGCCTGCAGCAAGCCCCTTTCCGCAGCCTCGACCAGGACCTCTGCCAGGGCACGCTCAGCCGCCAGATCGACCCGTGGCGGTCGCCCACCGAGGTGGCCGTGGGTTACATCGGCCCAGGCCGAGCCGCCAAACTCCGCGGCCGTGGTGCCCAGCTGGTAAATGGCCAGCTCGCCCTCGCGCCAACCGCTGGGCACCGCCTTGGCCACGTCTTGGATCACGCCCAACACACCCACCACCGGCGTGGGATGGACAGCGGAATCAATCAACCCAACCTGGCCGGTTTCGTTATAGAACGAGACGTTGCCACCGGTCACCGGCACCTCGAGGGTTTGGCAGGCATCGGCCAGTCCCTCGATCGCTTTGACCAGCTGCCACATGGAAGCCGGCGATTCCGGTGAACCGAAGTTGAGGCAGTCGGTCACGGCCAACGGCTTGGCGCCGGTGCTGGCGACGTTGCGGTAGGCCTCGGCCAGGGCTTGCTGGGCCCCGGCGTAGGGGTCGAGTTTGGTGTAGCGGCCATTGGCATCGCTGGACAGGGCCACGCCCAAACCAGTGGCCGGATCGATCCTGAGCACACCGGCATCGTCCGGCATGGCCATGGCGGTGTTGCCTTGGACAAAGCGGTCATATTGATTGGTCACCCAAGCCTTGGAGCACTGGTTGGGGCTGGCCACAACCCGCAGCAAGGTGGCGCGCAGTTCCTCCGGCGTTTGCGGCCGGGACAGGTGGTCGGGGCTGTTGGCCACCAGCGCGTCCTGCCAATCGGGCCGGGCGTAGGGCCGGTCGTATTCGGGTCCTTGTTTGGCCACTGTGCAGGGGTCAACCTCAACCACACGCTGGCCGCGGTAGTCGACAACCAGCTGATCGCCGGCGATGACCTCACCAATGACCGAAACCTCAACATCCCATTTGGCTGCCACCTGGTGAAAAGCCGGCAAATTGTCCGGCCGGACCACCGCCAGCATGCGCTCTTGGGATTCCGACATCAAGATCTCTTCCGGCGTCAGGGTCGGGTCGCGCAGCAGCACCTTGTCCAGGTCGACATACATGCCACCATCTCCGGAGGCGGCCAGCTCTGAGGTGGCGCAGCTCAGCCCGGCCGCGCCAAAGTCACTGATACCTTCGACCAAACCGGACTGGAAAAGCTCCAAACAGGCTTCGATTAGGACTTTTTCTTGGAATGGATCGCCCACCTGAACCGACGGCCGCTTCGAGGGACCGTCCGCCTCGAAAGTCTCGCTGGCCAGAACCGAGGCGCCGCCAATGCCATCGCCGCCAGTGCGGGCGCCAAACATGATGATCAGGTTGCCCAGGCCCGAGGCATTGGCCCGGTGGATCTGGTCATGCCGCATGACACCAACACACAGGGCGTTGACCAGTGGGTTTCCCTGATAGGACGAGTCAAAGACGGTTTCGCCGCCAATGTTGGGCAGGCCCAGGCAGTTGCCGTAGCCGCCAATTCCGGCCACCACGCCGTGAACGACGCGAGCCGTGTCGGGGTGGTCAATGGCGCCAAAACGCAGTTGGTCCATCACCGCAATTGGCCGCGCCCCCATGGCGATGATGTCGCGCACAATTCCGCCCACCCCAGTGGCGGCACCTTGATAAGGCTCGATGAAGCTGGGGTGGTTATGCGATTCGACCTTGAAGGTCACCGCCCAGCCGTCGCCAATGTCAACCACACCGGCGTTTTCCCCAATGCCGACCAGCAAGTGGCGTTTCATCGCTTCGCTGGTTTTGGCGCCAAATTGGCGCTTGATGTGGAGTTTTGAGGACTTGTACGAACAGTGTTCGGACCACATAACCGAATACATCGCCAGCTCGGAGGAGGTGGGACGGCGCCCTAGGATCTGCTTGATCTGCTCGTATTCGTCTTGTTTGAGACCCAACTCGGCCCAGGGCTGCGCCACCTGGTCGCTGGCGGCGGCCCGCTCAACGGTGTCTATCCTGGCGGCCGCTCCTGCGCTCGCCCCACCCAAATCGAGGCCCGGGTCCTCAGGGCCAGTTCCGGCACGGGACATCACGAACCAACTCCCGCCAGGTGACCTACCAGTGAGGCGAAGAAGCCCAAGCCATCAACTCCGGCCCGCATCTGGTTTGGCGAATCGGGGCCAAAACCCACTTCGACGGCGTGTTCGGGATGCGGCATTAGGCCAACCACGTTGCCGGCGGCGTTGGTGATGCCGGCAATACCGCGGGCCGAGCCGTTGGGATTGGCCCCGGCGTAACGGAAAACGACCTGGCCGCTGGCCTCCAACTGGTCCAAAGTGGCCGCGGCGGCAGTGAACTGGCCGTCCTGGTTTTTGATCGGTATAACGATTTCTTGACCCGGCGCGAAGGCGTTAGTCCAGGCCGTGGAGTTGTTTTCGACCTTTAGCGGCTGGTCGAGGCAAACAAACCGACGGTGGTCGTTTTTCACCATGGCGCCGGGTAACAGATGGGATTCGGTCAGCAGTTGGAAGCCGTTGCAGATGCCCAGCACCGGCATTCCAGCCTTGGCCTGATCAACTACGGCGGACATAACCGGAGCGAAACGGGCAATTGCCCCAGCCCGCAGATAGTCGCCGTAACTGAAGCCACCCGGCAAAACCACGGCGTCCACCTGGTGCAGGCTCGGGTCAGCGTGCCACAGGGCCACGCCCTCCATCCCGGCCAAGCCAATGGCGCGCAGGGCGTCGCGGTCGTCAAGGGTGCCGGGAAAAGTCACCACCCCGACATGGATCATTTGGCCGCGTCCACGTTGACGGCGACCACGTCTTCGATCACCGGATTGGACAGCAAAGTGGAGGCGGCCTGGCGGGCGGCTTCGACAATCGCCTCGGTGGCCGGTCCGTCGACCTCCAATTCGAACCGCTTGCCCTGCCGCACCGACGTGAACTGGTCAAATCCCAGTCTGGGCAGGGCCGCCGCGACGGCTTTGCCCTGGGGGTCCAAGAGCTCCGGTTTGGGCATCACATCGACAATCACGCGGGCCATTTGTTCGCTTTCCTTGAGGTGGACTTCACCGCGCAAAAGCCTACCGGCGGCGGCCTTGGGTCTTGTTGCCCGATGCCGGCAAGTCACCTGCCGACATCGCCTGACCTTGGCGCTCTAGGTTTTGGGTTGGTCTAGTGGGCGATTTGCCAGGCTCGCCAGGCCGAGTCAACCATGCCTTTGAGGTCGTAGCTGGCCTGCCAGCCGAAGACCTGGTTGATCCTGGTGACGTCTCCGACCAAGGCGGCCGGATCACCCGGTCGACGGGCCGTGACTTGCGGATTCATTGGCTCTTTGACGGCAGCCTCGGCCTGGTCGATGACCTCGAAAACCGATGTGCCCTGGCCGGTGCCGACGTTGAAGACGTCGAATGGCCGGTTGTCCTGTTCAAGGTAGTCCAATGCCTGGGTGTGGGCCGAAGCGATGTCCATGACGTGGATGTAATCCCGGATGCAACTGCCGTCCGGTGTGGGGTAGTCATCACCGAACACGATGGGTGGTTGGCCTTGCTGGATCCGCTCAAAGATGATGGGGATGAGGTTCAAGACCGCCGGATCGCCCAGGTCATCCCAGCCGCTGCCGGCCACATTGAAGTAACGCAGGTTGACAGCCCGCAGACCCCAAGCCTTGGCCGCGGCTTGGCCTAGCTCTTCGCCAACCACTTTGGTGGCCCCGTAGGGGTTGATTGGCTGGGTCGGAGTGTCTTCGGTGACTCGTTCGACACCCGGCTGTCCGTAGCAGGCGGCCGAAGAGGAAAAGACCAATCGATCCACTCCTTGCGTTTCCATGGCCAGCAGCAGGTTGGCCATAGCGCCGACGTTTTGCTGGTAGTACCAGGCTGGTCGCGCAACCGATTCTGCGACCTGCTTCTTGGCCGCAATGTGGATCACCGCGGTGCAGTTAGACAGGGCGGCGGTCAGACGCGGAATCTCAGAAGTGTCTGAAAGGTCCAGCTCAACCAGGTTGGCTTGGCCAACCCGGCCGGCTGCCCCGGTCGACAGGTCATCGACCACCACCACTTCTTGGCCTGCCGCCAGCAGCGAACGGACAATGTGGGCACCGATGTATCCGGCGCCGCCGGTCACGCATATCGACATACTTCCAGGCTAGCCCCTCCTCGCAGCGAGACCGAGCTTGGGCCCATCCCTCCCCACGGCAGCGAGACCGAGCTTTGGCTGACGCCCTGCCGCGGCGAGACCGAGCTTTGGCGGCATCGGACCTATGCAAAACCTCGGTGTCGCAGCAAATGGAGGCCTGGCCTGCTCCCCTGCGGTGAGAGGCGAGCTTTGGCTGACGCCCTGCCGTGGCGAGACCGAGCTTTGGCGGCATCGGACCTATGCAAAACCTCGGTGTCGCAGCAAATGGAGGCCTGGCCTGCTCCCCGGCAGCGAGGCCGAGCTTTGGCGGCATCGAGCCGATGCAAAACCTCGGTGTCGCAGCAAAGGAGTGGGGAACTGGGTCAGGTTTTGGCCTACTCGGCGCCCTACCGTAGGATGTCCGGTGGCCTGCCCACCCGGGCAGCGGCTGGCCCCCATCGTCTAGTGGCCTAGGACACCGCCCTTTCACGGCGGCGGCACCGGTTCGAATCCGGTTGGGGGTGCGGACCGGCAGTTGGCTGGATGTTCCGGTGATTGGACACCACCGAACCTAGCTGGCATGCTGGACCACTGTGCGTCAAAGCACTCCAAGGCCCCGTGGCGCAGTTGGTTAGCGCGCCGCCCTGTCACGGCGGAGGCCGCGGGTTCAAGTCCCGTCGGGGTCGCCAATCAAGGGCTGGGTTTCCAGCCTTTGCTCGGCTCGATAGCTCAGTTGGGAGAGCGTCCGCCTGAAAAGCGGAAGGTCACCGGATCGATACCGGTTCGAGCCACTGTCAGCCGCGCAGGCTAACGGTGAAGCCATGCGGGGCTGATTTCCATTAGTGACCGCAGCTGGGCGGCCGGCGGCGGTTTGCTACCCGCGGTGCTAGAGGCTTTCCCAGCTGGGTTTGTGAGCGTCAGCGAAGCGATAGTAATCGGCCAAGGCCAGCTTTGCGCCGGCCGCCGGGTCGACCAGCACCGTGGCATGCGGGTGGAACTGCATGATGGAGCCTGGCCACATTGCGCTGACGGGGCCTTCGACGATTTGACGGATTGCCTCGGCCTTGCCACTGCCCATGGCCATAAGTACCAAGTGCCGGGCCTCCATGATGGTGCCGAGACCCTGGGTCATGACGTGCTTGGGCACTGCCGCCTCGTCGCCGTCGAAGAAACGGGCGTTGTCAGCCACCGTTTGTGGCAACAGGGTTTTGATCCGAGTGCGCGAACTGAGTGATGAACCAGGTTCGTTGAAAGCGATGTGGCCATCTGAACCAATGCCCAGAATTTGCAGATCAATCCCCCCGGCCGCTTTGATGGCGGCGTCATATTCGACACAGGCCTTGGCCAAATCCGGGGCCTGGAAATCTGGTCCCTGGACGGCTCCAGGGGCGAAGTCGACCCGGCTGGCGATTTCGCGCTCAATCACATTGCGGTAGCCCTCTGGGTGGTCTGGCGGCAAGCCAATGTATTCGTCCAACATGAAGGCCTTGGCCTGCGCAAACGAGATATCACCAGCCTGGTACATGGCGGCCAGTTGGTCGTACAGGCTGAGCGGGCTTGAGCCGGTGGCCAGCCCGATGACGGCTCTTGGCTTCGACTTCAAAAGCACAGCAATGGCTTCAGCGGCTTTGGCGGCGATTTGCTGGGTGTTTTCGCAGATTATGACTTCCATAATTCCCCTCGATTGATCAGACCCCCCGAAACTATAGAACAACACCAGTTTGACAGGGCCAAAACAGCGCCGCGAGGCGCCCGCTGGCGTGACCCAGTGGGTCTGCGCAGTGCGCCGGCTGCGTCAGCCCGCCCTAAAGGCGGTAGGCCAAACCCACCACCACGCCACTTGACGGGCGCAATCAACCGGAGCGCCGGCATCGGCCGTGGGGCGACACTGCCGCCATGGCCAACACCACCGACAAACCGCCGCCCCAACCCCCTGGCGGGGCGGCGGAAGTCGGTTACCTATCAGGCGATTAGGCCTGCCTAGGTCATCTTTTGGCCAGCAGAGCCGAGCTGCTGGGCGGCTTCGACAATTCGGGCAGCCATCGAAGCCTCGGCAATCTTGCCCCAGACCCGCGGGTCATACTTCTTCTTGTCGCCAACCTCGCCGTCGACCTTGAGCACGCCGTCGTAGTTGGCAAAGCAGTGGCCGGCAATGGGCCGGGTGAAGGCGTATTGCAGGTCGGTGTCGATGTTCATCTTGATGACGCCGTAGCTGACTGCGTCCGCGATTTCCTGCTCACTGGAGCCCGAGCCCCCATGGAAGACCAGGTCAAACGGCAGATCTTTGCCGTAGGCCTTGCCCACGGCAGCCTGGATCTCATCCAGGATGCCCGGCCGCAACTGAACCGCGCCTGGCTTGTACACGCCATGCACATTGCCAAAGGTCAGGGCCGTGAGGTAGCGACCGTTCTCACCCAAACCGAGAGCTTCGACGGTGGCAGTGGCATCTTCGACGGTGGTGTAGAGCTTCTCGTTGATCTCAGCGGTAACGCCGTCTTCTTCGCCGCCAACTACGCCAATTTCGATTTCGAGGATGGTATTGGCCTTGACGGAAAGCGCCAGCAGTTCCTTGGCGATTTCAAGGTTCTCTTCCAGCGGTACGGCCGAGCCGTCCCACATGTGTGATTGGAAGGTCGGCAACTTGCCCGCGGCGGCTTGTTCGGCCTCGATGGCCAATAGCGGGCGGACCCAGGTCTCAAGATTGGGCTTTGAGCAGTGGTCGGTGTGCAAGGCGATGGTCACGGGATAGTTCTTGGCGACCTCAGTGACATAGGCCGCCATGGCCAGCGACCCGGCCACCCGGTCCTTGATAGTGGCGCCCGAGATGTATTCGGCGCCGCCAACCGAAACTTGGACAATCCCGTCCGATTCAGCATCCGCGAACCCCTGCAGGGCAGCGGTGGCAGTCTGGGATGAGGTCACGTTGACGGCAGGGTAAGCGAAGCGCTTTTCCTTAGCCCGGTCCAACATTGCGGCATAGGTCTGCGGGGTGGCGATTGCCATGGCAACACTCCTGATTTCCTAAGGACATTCGATCACCCTTAATCCTGCCACGCCCAGCCAGGTTTGACCGTCGAGATTAGCCCGCAGTTCACCCCGCCTGGCACCGGGACCGAGGTTCTGCGCGGCATCACCGCGCTGAAGCTCGGTGTCGCGGCAAAGGGGAGGAGTGTGTTGAAGCTCGGTGTCGCTGCGGAGGGGAGGGTGGGGCACAATGATGGACATGGCTCAAGCCGGATATGCAACAGACTCAATTGATCTTCGTTCTGACACCGTGACCCAGCCCTCGCCGGCCATGCGTCAAGCCATGGCCCAGGCCAAGGTTGACGACGACGTGATTGGACGCGATCCAACAATGGTGGAGCTGGAACAACGCGCTGCCGAGCTACTGGGCAGGGAGGCCGGTTTGTTCATGGTCTCCGGCTCTATGTCAAACGCAGTGGCCTTGATGGTGCAGGTCAGCCGGGGAGACTACTTCATGGCCCCGCGCTACGCCCACATTTTGTCCCACGAGCTGGGCACGGCCAGCTGGCTGGCCGGCGGCATTCCGGTGGAACTGGGATGGGGAGAAACCCCGGGGGTGCCCAAGTTGGCGGAAATCGACGCCATCGCGGCTGAAGAGGACCACGGTCACGCCTACTTCGAGCTAGTGCCTCGCCTATTGTCCCTGGAAAACACACACAACCACGCTGGCGGCACCATCATCCCCCAGGCTCTTAGTGATGCCCTGATGGCCAAGGCCCACCAGGCCGGTTGGCAGGTTCACTTAGACGGAGCTCGGCTGTGGCACGCGGCGGCGGCCCAGTCAATCACGCCAGCCGAGGCTGCCGGTGCGGCCGATTCGGTCACTGTCTGCCTGTCGAAGGGTCTGGGTGCGCCGGTTGGCTCGCTGCTTTGTGGCAGCCAGGAGCTAATCGACCGGGCCCGCCGGGCCCGCAAAATGCTGGGCGGCGGCGTTCGGCAGGGCGGCGTGCTGGCGGCGGCTGGCCTGGTGGCGCTAGAACAGGAGCTGCCAAGAATCGACCAGGATCGAATCCTGGCCAGGCGCCTGGCCCAGGGGCTGCGGGTGCTCGGTTTTGACGCCCCGGTGCCACAAACCAACATCATCATGGTCAAACCTGGCCAGGCTAGTCAGCTCAGCGCCAGCCAGCTGGCCGCCAGCTGGAACAAAATCGGTGTCCGCTGCCTCACAATGGGCCCAGCCGTCCGCTTGGTCACCCACCGCGACGTCGACGAATCAATGATCGACCAGGCCCTTGACCGAATCGAGGACTGTCTCAAGGCCTAGAGGGCTGGCGGATATAGGCCAAAGCTAGCGCCGGCATCGGGCGACAACTAATGGGTGCCAATCCCGCCACCCCCCGGCGGGGGACTGGGCGGGGGCGGCCGACCGCCGCCGCCGCCTCCGCCGCCGCCACCGCCGGCAGCTGGTGGCGGACCGGAACTCAAGGTCAAGGTGACCGAGGCGCCAGGGTAGGCCTCACCGCCGGCGGAGGGTGACTGAGCAGCCACAACACCAGCGCCATATTGGGACTCAACCGTCGCACCTGAGACGTAGGCTCTAAAACCTTGGCCTTCCAGCGTGGCTTTGGCGTCTTCCACACCCATGCCAATGACGCTTGGCACACTCAGCATCCGGCCTTTGGTCATCTCCCACGATGGTTCGGTGAAGTAGCGGTGCGGTAGTCCATCCATGGCTGGATCCATAAACCATTTGAAGGCCGAGGCCATGTACTGCCCACCAAAGCCTCCCCGAAGATCACCTTGAAGACCAGCCGAGGCGGCGGCAGGATTGCCAGCCCACACCGCCGTGGCTAGTTGTGGGGTGTAGCCGCAGAACCAAATTGCCATTGAATTGTCGGTGGTGCCGGTCTTGCCGGCGACCTGCCGGCCACCCTCCAGGTAGGCCTGGGTGCCGGTACCACCGCTGATCACGCCGCGTAAGGCTTTGGTCACGCCACGCGCGACATCCTCGGTCATGGCCCGGGCGCAAACTGGTTCTGGCTCGGCGATGACCTCATCTGCGTTGTCTGTGATTTTGACGATTGGGTTTGGCTCGCAGTACATGCCGTCTGCGGCGAAGGAGGCGTAACCGGCCGCCATGGCCAAGGGGGCAACCTCGTTGGCGCCAAAGACCTGGCTGGGGTCACGGTGCCAGGCTGTGCCGTCCGCCCGCTCAATGCCCATCCTCTTGGCCATGTCTTCAACGTCGCACAGGTCGAGTTTGTGTTCCATGGCGGCATAGGCCGCGTTGGCTGAGGCGGCGGTGGCCGCCATGGCGGTACTGGCGCCGGTGCCACCTTTGATCGACCAGTTGCCCACCGTGTAGATGCCGCCATCGAGGCAGCGGTCCTTCCAGCGCGAGCCGCTGTAGCTGGTGCGCGATGGGTCAAAGCCTTCGTAAAGTGAGTGGCCATCGGTCAGCCATTGAGCCAGGATGACCGGCTTGAAGCTCGAACCTGTCTGGAAACCGGTGGCACCGCCCAAGTCATAAGAGACATTGAAATTGACGGCCGTGGCCGTAGCTTCGGCGGCCTCGAACCTGTAGGCCCGGTTCTGGGCCATGGCTTTGACCAGACCAGTGCCGGGCTCAACTGCTGAAAGGGCCACGCCATTGCCGTAGCCGGCTTCCGGCTTTTCGCGCGTGTCGACAGCGATTTTGGCTGCGGCCTGCATTTTCGGGTCAAGAGTGGTGTAGACGTGCAGGCCACCGCGGTTCAGCAGCTGCTGGCGGGCTTCCTTGGTTTCGCCAAACTGTTCAGAGTTACGGATCAAAGCGACGACGTATTCGCAGAAGAATCCGGCGCCGGCTTTGGAATCGGCCACTTCACAGCCCGATTCAGTCGGTGTGACGTTTAGTGATTCGGTCACATCGACAGCGATAGCCTCATCGTGTTCTTCCTGGGTGATATAGCCGTCCCGCAGCAAGGCATCCAACGCGTCGTCACGCCGTTCCTTGTTCATTTCCGGGTTGACCACCGGGTCGAGGGTGTTTGGCGACTGGGTGATGGCGGCGATGGTGGCGGACTGAACAATCGTCAGGTCCTTGGCGCTCACCCCAAAGTAGTAGTTGGCGGCTGATTCGACGCCGTAGACCGACTTGCCGAACTGAGCGATGTTGAGGTACCCCTCGAGCACCTTCTTCTTGCCAACCTTCTTTTCGAAGGCCACGGCCCTCCGGGCTTCTTTCAGTTTGCGGGCGTAGGAGATTTCCTTGGCTGCCTCAATCGCCTCGAAATCGCGGTCCTGGACGGCCTGTTCAATCAGCACATTCTTGATGTACTGCTGGGTAATGGTGGAGGCACCTTGGGTCGAACCGTCGGCGGCGTTGTTGGCCAGGGCCCTGAACATACCCTGCATGTCAACGCCCGAATGCTCCCAGAAGCGCCTGTCTTCCAAGGCCACGACAGCCTGCTGCATCGACTCGGCGATGTCATCCAAGCTAACGACAATCCGGTTTTGGGCGTAGAACTCCGTCAACAGGTTGCCAGCGCCGTCATACATATACGACTTTTGCGATAGCACCGGCACATCAAGATCGACTGGAATGGCGTCGATCACATCACGGGCAGCCTTAGTTGTGGTGTCGACGGCTCCAACTGCAGGCAGCACCATACCGGCGGCTAACACGCCGCCGCCCAGCGCCAGAACCGCAGTGACGACCAGTGCGGTCAACCATCTCCACGAGTGGCTTAGTACCTTTTTGGCTGAAGACACCTTTCAAGACTAAGCCCAATTGGCGACTGGTCTCGACAGATTTGTGCGTCTTGACCACACCTTCACGTAAAGCGCAAAGTCTTTTACGCCCCGTCCCTGGGCCTTTGAGCCTTGGCCGATGCCGTTTCCCAAAGGTGGAATCACACCTCACCTTGGCTAAGGGGTCAGACTCCTGTCCCGTCCTGGAGCCCACCCACCCAAGCCTGAGCCTCCAGGTAAGCCTCCGCTGAGGTGCCGTTTCGCAGCCGGGTTGGTACGGCACTGGCCTTGGGATAAGAACCCAAGTAACGCACCCTAGGTGAAAACCGATGCAGTCCAACTAGGGCCTCAGCCATGCGAGGCTCGCGGACGTGAGCCTCGGCGTCGAGCGAAAAGTGGTAGCGCCCCAGGGCATCGCCAGAGGGTCGCGACTCGATCCGGGAAAGGTTGATGCCGCGGGTGGCGAACTGCTCCAACATTTCGAGCAAGGCACCAGCGCGTTCATCTGGCAGGGCCACTGACAAGGTGGTCTTGTCGGCGCCGGTGGGCGGTGGCACTGGGCCAGGCGGTCCCACCAAAACGAAGCGCGTCACGGCCGAGGCGTTGTCCGCCACGCCGCTGGCCAGCACCGACAGACCGTAGTGAGACACCGCCGGGGGTGGCACCAAGGCGGCCTGGTAGCCCAGGGCCTCCAGGGAGATGTCACCGCCGGCGACCAGCTGCAAATCCGCTGCCGGGGCGGTGTTGGACGCGGCCGCCAAATGAGCCACGCCGGGCAGGCGAGCCCGCATCCAGCGGCGACACTGGGACCAGGCAATTGGGTGGGCTGCGACCGCCTCGACCTGGTCAATCGTGGTGCCCGGGGCGGCCGCCAGGGTGAAGGTAACCGGTACCACGATCTCGCGCCGGATCACCAGCGGTTCACCCTGCGCCAGTGCGTCAAGTACCGCCGTGACACCACCTTCAACCGAGTTTTCGATCGCCACCACGGCCAAATCAGCTTGGCCGGTCCTAACAGCCTCGATGGCGCTGATGACGTCGGTCTGTTCTAGTAGCTCGGCCGCCGCCGGGTCAACCACGCGGCGCAGCGCCTCCTCGGTAAAGGTGCCGGCCGGACCGAGAAAAGCGTAGCGCGGCCGGTCGGTCGGTGTGGCTGACATGGTTACTCCTATTGCAGGCCAAAGGTGCCGTCAAACACCGTCCCAGGCAGCATAGCGGCGCGTTAGGACATTAGGCTTGCGGGCGTGAGAACGCGGCAAAGGCGGCCGATGCCGGGCCCAAGGCTGGTTGTGTACCTGGCCTTTGGGTTTGGGCTGGCTTTGACTGGCAGCGCGTCCAACGCTGTGGCGGCCGGTCAACCGGCCGCCGGCGCTTTGGCCCTGGACGGATCAGCCGTGCTTGAGCCGGACGGCGGCGATTCGGCTGTGACTCTAGTTGGTTTGACCGGACTCACCTGGGATGACGTTTCTGCCGAAAACACACCGCATCTATGGGACCTGGCCGGGTTGGATGGGGCCGGGGTTGGCAATCTGCTGGTGCGGTCGGTCACGGCCGGTTCCTGCCCGGTTGACGGCTGGCTGGCCTTGGGGTCGGGCCGGCGTGCCGCCGAGCGGGCCGGCTCCATCACCTCAGATTTGGCCGGGGTGCCGTCAGACTGCCGGTCGGTTGACGAGTTCGAGGTGACCGAGGGGCATATCGCCGCATGGTCCGATCTGCTCGAGGTCAACACCGGCCCGGCCGGCCAAGAGCTTGGGGCACTGGCCCAGTGGCTCGAACAAATGAACCTGACGGCGGCAGCGGTTGGTCCTGGCGCGGGCATCGCCTTGGCCAACCATGCCGGTCAAGTAGCCAACTATCGCCCGGCGCCAGATGATCCAGCCGCCTTGGCCACGGCCACGACCAAGAGCTTGATGGACCAGGCGGATCTGATACTGGTCGACATTGGCAGCCGGGCGGCCGGCCTGACCCCGGCCCAACTTGACGCCCGGATTGGGGCCGTCTTGGCCGCCACTGACGGCCCGGTAATCGTGGCCTCACTGGCTGACTACCAGCATCCAGATATGGGTCTGTTGGTGGTCCGGGGACTGGCGGCGGCCGGCACAAAAGCTCCGGCAACCGGGCTGCATTTGGTCGGGTCAAGCACCACGCGCAGGCCCGACCTCTCAGCTGTGACTGATCTCCTTGCGGTGTTGGAAGCGGCATTGGTGCCGGCGCCGGTAGGCCCGGTTATGCCCTGGCATTTGACCCCTGCCGGCGGTGATTTGGACGCCACCGCCGGCCAGTTACGTGATGATGCCAGCCACGCCCGGGCCATGCGAGGCGCCTCCCAAGCCGGTTTCACCGCTTTCGCCTTGTTGTCCGGCCTGGCGGCGCTGACTGGCCTAATTGTCATCAGGCGGGGACAGGCCTCGGTTCAAATGGCCGATTCAACCCTTCCGGTGGAGCGACCATCCGGCACAGTTGGACCGGTTGAGACTGCCTGGCTTACCGGGACAGGACTGTCTGGCCGCCTGGCCGAGGCCCTCGCCCTGGTGGCGGTCCTGTTCCCAGCAGCCAGTTTCTTGGCCAACCTGCTGCCATGGTGGCGTCTAATTGTGCCCTTCGTGGTCTGGCTGGTCATCTCGTTGGCGCTGGCTGCGGCCCTAACGGCCCTGGTGCTGGCCCTAAGGCAGAAGGTTCCCTGGCAGCTCCTCAAATCTCCGATGGGTGCGCCGGCCTTGGCCAGTCTGATCACGGTTGTGGCTTTGGTACTTGATCCGCTGTTGGGCTACCGCCTGACCTGGGCCGCGCCTTTGGGCCAAGCCGTTCTAAATGCCAACCGCGTCTATGGTTTCTCCAACACGGTCTATGTGATTTTCGCCAGCGCCACGCTGCTAGTAACTGTGCTGGTAGCCGGCCCGGCCTGGCTGCGCGGTCAGCGGCTGGGGGCAGCCATACCCAGCCTGGCAATTGGTCTGGGCCTGGTGGTAATCACAGCCGCCCCTTCCGGGGCGGCCAACTTTGGCGGCGCCATCACCGCCGCGACCGCGACTTTGGCTTTAGCCTTGGTCGCCGCCGAGATCCGTTTGAATTGGCAGCGGCTGGTGCTAATTGGGCTGGCCGGCGTGGTCGCCGCTGTGGCCGTGGCCTGGCTGGACTTCCTGCGCGGGCCGGACCGCTGGACCCATGTTGGGGCCTTTGTTCAGTCATTTCTGGATGGCGATGCCTGGCCGGTGATCGACTCAAAGGTGGCGATGTGGCTGCGAATGTCCGCTGGAGTGGCAGTGCCTTTGCTGGTGATAGCCCTGGCCGGCTGGATTGGAGCCAAGCGGGGCTTCCGGGTGGCCGGGTGGTCCGATTTGTGGCGCCAGGCCCCCATGCTGCGACCGGTGGCCCTGGCCACCGTGGTGTTCTGGGTAGTCGGAACGCTGGTCAACGACTCAGGCTTGGCTATGGTTGCCATGGGACTACTGTTCGCCGGCCCGCTCCTGGTGGCCATTGTGCTCCGCCACCACCAGCTCGGTTCCAAACCAGTGTGCTGAAGCTCGGTGTCGCCGCAAGCGAGGGGCTGGCCTGCCCCTACGCAGCGAGACCGAGCTTTTGCAGGTCGGCAATTCTGCTGAAGCTCGGTGTCGCCGCAAAGAGGGGCTGGCCTGCCCTTATGCAGCGAGACCGAGGTTTCGCAGGCTCTAGCCGGTGGCTGATTTGGCTGTCTTGATTCGAGGAAGAGGAGGCGCCCCAGCTGGCCGTTTTGAATCGGCGGCCGCGGCGGTCTCACCCGACCAGGTCAAGGGCGGCTTGGCCACCGGTCCGGGAGTCTTGGTGGTGAACCAGCGGTCCCACCTTGGGTCGTTCGGGTCAACCGGTTTGGGCTGGGGTGGCATTGGAGCGGTTGGCTCCCGGTCTTCGTCCAGAGCCTCGGGATCACGCCAAACCTTGTGCCAGGGGTCGTCTGGCACCACGCCAACCGTTAGCGGGGCGGAACCGTAGCCCCAGCCCATCAGTTGCCTGGATACGGGGATATCTGCCTCGAGCCAGCCAAGGGACGAAAGATCCTTCGGCACCATCCAACGCAGCAGGTCATGGTCCCGCGAAGAGGCTGGCAAGGCGTCCAGGGCCGTGGCGTAGTAGCAGGACAACTCAACGGGATGAGGTTCGGCCGGAGTGATCGAACGAGCCACCAAGCCGCCCACGGCGATTGACACCCCAAGCTCTTCTTGGACCTCGCGCTGTAAGGCTATTTCGGGTGACTCGCCAGCCTCGACTTTGCCCCCTGGGAACTCCCAAAGACCGGCGTCGCGAACGCCCGGCCGCCTACGGCAGGCCAGGATCCTGCCGTTGTGCGTGATGACGGCTCCAACCACATGGATGGGCCGGCCTGCGGGCGTCATGCAGGCCATCCTAGAGCCGCAACCAAGGCGAGGTGGGTTGAATGGCCCAGGCGGCCGGCATCGGCGGCTTCACGAACTAGGCGCTCCGACGGCGCACCAACGCCACAACGCGGTAGGTAACCGGTAATAACACCACCTCGATCAAGACCTTGTAAACGTAGCCCAAGACGACATAACCGATGAACTGCGCCCCCGTGATTATGCCTAAGAAGGCCACCGTGCAAAAGACCATGGTGTCAGCCATTTCACCCACCAGAGTTGAACCGATCAACCGCGCCCACAGGGCCTGGCCCCTGGTCCGCCGCTTGATCACCGTCAGCGTCCAGGCGTTGAGCAGCTGCCCAGCCAGATAGGCCAGCAGCGAGGCCAGGACAATGCGTGGGACAAAACCCAAGATTTCCTGGTAGGCCGCCTGACCAGACCAGTTCTGGGCCGGCGGGGCCTGCTGAACGACCCAGAAACTGGCAACTGCCAGGGCCGAGGCGACGAAACCCAGGACAATGGCCCAGCGCGCAGCCTTGAAGCCAAAAACCTCGGCCAGAACGTCGCCAATGATGTAGGTCAGGGGAAACAAGAAGACGCCGCCGTCAACGGTGACATCGAAAGTGTGGCCGGCCACGGTGATGTCACCCAAGCCAATCAGCTTGACCGCTGAGACGTTCGAAATCACCAACAAGGCGCAGAACAACGCCGTCAAAGTGGCGTAGGTCGAACGAGCGGCCGAGTTCTGCACCCGTACATGATGCCTCACCTGGCAGTTACCGGGCACTCTCAGATGGGGCTGGCGGACAATTCCCTAGGGTTCTGGGCTGGGCGACTCAGAAGGTTCGAGCGGGGGCTCTTCTTCTTCCGGGCCCATTTCTGAAGGCAAGATGGCCGATGGCGACGGAGCTCCGGTTGGTCTTGGCGTCGAGGGGCGAACCGTCGGTGAGGCGCCGCGGTCATCCGGCCGGTCCGGTTGGCTGGGTGCGGTGGTGGCCGGGTTTGGGCTGGCCGGTCGGTTTTCCGGGCTGTGGGTTTGGGGGCTGGGGCTGGGCGTTTGTCTAGTGGAACCAAACATGGGGAATGTGGTCCGGCGGTCGGAGTCGTGGCCTGTGACCATATCGGAGATGGGGCGGCCGGAAACAAGCTCGACAACCGTAATTACGGACATTAGGACCATGAAGACAGCCAGGGCCATGGCGACTAAGGACCTGGTCAGGCCATATTTGGCGATCATGGCGGCCCACCAGCCGGCCTCAGTGTCAGTGGGATCAGGTTCCTCGGGTTCTTCTTCCGGCTCCGGTTCTACCTCGAGTTCAAGCTCACCTTGGACGGCCTCGGTCTGATCGGTGGGCGTCTCGGTTACCTCGCCGGCCTCTTGGTCCTCGGTTTTTGTCACCAGCGCGGCGGCCTGTTTGGCCACATGGGTGGCCGCCCTGCGACCGCTATGCAGCCAGTTGGTGTAGGCCCAGTTGCCAACCACGGTAATGGCAGAAGCCAGGGCCGCCCCGGCCAGCGTCCCGGCCACCCCCAGCGTCGACAAGGCCAAGGTCGAGGTGACGGCGGCCAAGGCGGAAGCCAACACCTGAACGGTGGATATCCCGCCGCGTGGCTCGCCTTGTTTCACACCCACGCCCCTGGCCGCCTCAGTGGGCGATCTGGATCACTCTGAAAGTCTCGGCCCAGTGGCCATCTGGCAAACCAGCTGCCCGGCCGGCTGCCGTCATTCCCTCCCGTAGGCGCTGCCTAGCCAGATCCGGATTTGGGTGCTGCGAGGCGTGAACCATAACGGCCTCTTCGCGCTCAGGGAAGGTGTTGGTCACGTCGACCACCTGGTTTGGCGCCGGGTCGCCCAGGAACCAGAGCTCGGACACAACCCACGGCTCAAGACCTTGTTTGGCTAGTTCTGGAAAGGCGAACGGGTTGCGCGCAAATGGGTAAACGGCTCGGGCCACCGCCTCGCCCACCGCCAGGTGATCGGGATGAGACAACCGAACGTCGTACCAATTCCGGTCCGGGCTTTGAGTTAGCACACGGTCAGGTTTGACTTCCCTGATCAGGCTGGTGATGTCACCAACCAGATCATCACTGACCTGGACTTTGCCGTCCTGGTAGCCGTCAAGGAAGCGGACGTCGCTGACTCCAGCCAGTCGCGCCGCCTCGAGTTGTTCTTGCTGTCTGGTTTGGCCGATCCGGTCTCTGGCCTCTTCGCCAAAGCCACCGGCATCGCCCCTGGTAACCAAGGCGTAGGTGACGGCCACGCCAGAACGGACCCACTGCATGACGGTACCGACACCCCAAAAATCGATGTCGTCTGGATGCGCCATGACCACTAAGACCCGATCAAACTCACTCATGGCACCACCCTAAGCCCTTTGAGGCCGCCCGATGGCGCAATCCGGGTTGCTGCCAAAGCTCGGTTTCGCTGCAAGGGGGTGGGTTGAGCTGCCCTTACGCGGCGAGACCGAGGTTGTGCATAGAGCCGATGGCGCGCAACCTCGGTTTCGCTGCACTGGGGATGGTGCCAAAGCTCGGTTTCGCTGCAAGGGGGTGGGTTGAGCTGCCCTTACGCGGCGAGACCGAGGTTCTGCATAAGGCTGATGGCGCGCAACCTCGGTTTCGCTGCAAGGGGGTGGGTTGAGCTGCCCTTACGCGGCGAGACCGAGGTTCTGCATAAGGCTGATGGCGCGCAACCTCGGTGTCGCACCGTCTAAGTTGATTCGGGACCGTTGCGGCGCTGTCTCCGCCGGTAGGTCACTAGAACCGTTCCCCACGCGGTCAGCAGGATGATCCAGATGATGGTCGCACTGCCGGGGCCGCCACCGGTGAAAGCCAACCCGCCGCCAGTGGGAGGTGCGGTTGCCGCAGGGCCGCTAGGCGGGGGACTGCTGCCTCCTCCCGAGCCAACCACAGTGAACTTGACCTGGAACGTGCCGGAGACACTGCCATTCAAGACAATCGCATGCTGCCCCAAGGTCGTGCCGGCTGGAATGGTGAAAGTCCAGGTGACCTGGCCGTTGGCGTCGGCTGTTTCGGTGCCAATGGCGTGTGGGCTGGAGTGCATCGTGGCTTCGACGTCCTCGCCGGGCTGGAAGTTGCTTCCAGTTACCCTCTGGGACTTACCCACCTGTGCTTTCGCCAAAGTCACCGAAACTGTTGGCAAACCAACCCGCCAGGGTGTCGAAACCGTATTGGCAGCCAAGTCGGAAGCCGTCACCACCACCGAATCGCCTTCCGCCAGCGGACTAGTCGGTGTGCAGGACCACGCTCCGTTGTTGCCAACCGTGGCTTGACAAACCAGATCGCCGTTAGCCAGCTTCACTGTGACCACATCACCCGGATCGCCAGTGCCAGAAATCACCGAACCATCAGATGGACTGACCGTCAAAACCGGCGGCGTGGCCTTGACCGTGATCAGGCTTGGCAACGATGTGAAAGTGCAGTCACGAAGCCATTGCGGCGAGCCTTCGCCGCCGCAGTGCCTGTAGTCCACGTTGACGGCCTTGACGCTCAGGGCCGTGCCGTGGGCCAGCGGGTCGGTGAAAGCGCACGACCAGACCCCGATCGAATTCGACTCGGTCTGACAGACCATCGAATAACCCACCCAAACCTCGATCCTGCGATTAGGTTCAGCAGTGCCGCTCAACACCGTGGCCGAAGCCTTGGCCTGGTCGAAAACTGGCGCAGCCGGGGTGGCAACAAACTCAACTGTGACTGTCCTGGTCGAGGCGACGCCATCGACCGCAAAAGAGAAAGTGGCCAGGCCTACTGCGCTGGACGAGGCGTAGACGTAGTAAGTGCCGTCGGAGTCTTTGGTTCCAACTCCACCGTTTTCTAGCTGCACCCCGGCAAAGTTCGAGGTCACCGTGACAACAGCCGAATCCTTGGCAACTGCCGCACCGGAAGCGTCACGCAGCGTCACGATCAACGCGGCCTTGTCGAGGTAACCTCTGGCGTCGATGTTCCCGTGGTTGGCCTCGACGCCTGTTCGGGTTGTGTCGATGGTCGATCCGCTGACGTCAACCACCGGTGCGGCCCGGGTCACCAACAACATGTAGTCAGTTGACGTGCCATCGGCAGCCGTCACCCTAACCGTCAACTCGTTGCCACCAACCACTAGCGTCTTAACACCCAAACCAGCCACAGTCGCAGCCGGATCACTAGCCTCAGCCGCCAAAGTCACC